>CAZMQH010000005.1:0-29413 GCA_964568245.1 uncultured Methylomarinum sp. | reverse complement strand
CTTTTCCATCAGCTAAATGAGCATACTCAACGCCTAATTCAATACCAAATGAAACTCCATCCATTAAACCAAACAGATCATTATTCATATTGAAATCGATCGCACCACCATAATAAAATGCATCTTTATCTGCAGCAAAATTAGGGTTAACATTATTTCCTAATGTTCCAGTACCAGCACGGTTGTTGTTGAAATGCATCCAACCGCCACGTACAGAAAAAGTATGATCTTTAGCGGTAACATAAACAGGTGCATTCTTCATAGAAGCCATCCATTGATCCAACTCTTGTACTTTAGTTGTATCAGTAGCGTTAGTTGCTATTGTTTTAACTCGGCTTAATTCTGCTTGCATTGACTGCATCATTTCTGCCATTTTTTCAACTTGGGACTCTAAAGCCGCCGTTTTTTTAGCATTTGCTTCGGCTTGTGTTTGAGCCATTGCTTGCGGAGAAACCAACGCTCCAGCTAGTGTTAATGTCGCTGTCGCTACGCCCAGCGCGATCTTAGTTTTTTTGATCATGGATTCTCCCTCATAGAGATTATTATTAAAATTAAATTTGCTGAAATACAACAAATGTTATTTACGTTAGTAATAGTAGCAGGTAATTTAAATCCATACAAGCTTTAAGCTTGTTTTTTTATCCTTTATAGATCAGCATGTTACCAAACACTAGTAATATATAACATACATTTGTACCTATAAAGCAACGACCCTGCCCCTGATTTAGCTCATGTATACTATGCAATGATAGCTTTTTAGCCCTGACAAATATATTTACCCATAACTCATAAAATAATATGACCAAAAGCCCAGATATTACCATTATAGGAAGCGGTGCCATTGGCCTATTAACCGCCAGAGAATTTGTTAACGCGGGCTGCAAGGTAACGCTTATCGACAAATCACTTTCTGGTCAGGAGTCATCTTGGGCAGGTGGAGGCATTTTACTGCCTCTTTATCCTTGGCGACAACCTAAAGCCATTAGCACCTTAGTCATAGAAAGTAATAAAAACTATGCTGATTTATCTGCTGATCTATTCAGCGCCACAAAAATCGATCCTGAATGGTATAACTGCGGCTTGTTAATTTGCAAAAATCCTGATGATAAATTGGCTACCCAGTGGTGTAATCAACACAGCATTCCTTATCAACAGGCTGATACTTCATTTTTTACTGATTTAAACACCCAAGTGATTAATCCCTTATGGCTTCCCTCCATTGCTCAGGCTCGAAACCCTAGGTTATTAAAATCGCTTAAGGCTTATTTATTAGATACTGGGGTTAATTTTATAGAAAATTGTGAGGTGCTTGATGCCAGCTTTGACAAAGATAAAATCAAAACCCTATTAACCAATAAAGGGGAAATCAAGGTTAATCAATTAATTATTTGCACGGGGGCCTGGACAGGTAAATTAAGTAAAAAATTATTACCGAACAGCCTATGTTCACCTGATATTTCACCTGTAAAAGGACAGATGCTATTATTTGATGCTAAGCCTGAAACTTTATCGCATATGGTTTTAGATGATGATTATTATTTAATCCCACGACGTGATGGAAAAATTTTAGCGGGTAGTTCGGTAGAACATACTGATTTTGATAAAAGCATCTCAGCTGAAGCTAAAGAAAAACTATTTCATATGGCCACTGAGCTATTCCCTACTTTAAAAAATATTCCGTTGATTCATCATTGGGCAGGGTTACGACCGGGTACTAAGCAAGGCATACCTTATATAGATAAACATCCAGAAATAAAAAATCTCAGCATTAATGCGGGACATTTTAGAAATGGTCTGGTTATGGGGCCCGCTTCTGCATGTTTAATGGCTGATCTAATTTTAGGGAGAAAACCTTGTGTTGATCCTGAGCCTTATAAATTACAATAAACTTAACTACTCAGCGTATTAAAATCGCAATATAATTTTGCTCTTAAGCCCTCTCCAGAGGGAGAGGGTTGGGCGAGGGGAAATCAAAAACATCTCTTTTTCAATATTCTTTGCTCTATATTTAAAAAAACTAAAGAGCATAAGGAAAAAAGAATTTGTTTTAACTTCTCCTCACTCCAACCCTCTCCCGCAAGAGAGGGCTTAAGAGCAAAAAAAGAACTTTTTATTCCCCCTCACCCAACCCTCTCCCGCTGGAGAGGGCTTAAGAGAAAACACCATGAACTTATACCCTTTACTCCGTCCGGCTTTATTTTCTCTTGAGCCTGAGCTTGCTCATAATATCACCCTAAAACTTTTAAAGTTTGCTGAAACAACAGGGCTTTCTGCTTTAAGTAAAGCCAGCTCAGATAATAAACCGCTTACGGTAATGGGGTTAAACTTTAAAAACCCTGTGGGGCTTGCCGCAGGGCTTGATAAGAATGGCGATTATATTGATGCACTAGCCGCTTTAGGCTTTGGGTCGATAGAAATAGGTACCGTTACCCCAAGGCCCCAACCAGGAAACCCTAAACCCCGTTTATTTAGATTACCCGAACATGAAGCCATTATTAATCGTATGGGCTTTAATAACTTTGGGGTAGACCATTTAATTGAACAAGTAAAAAAAGCGAACTATCAAGGCATTTTAGGCATTAATATTGGTAAAAATGCTGATACTCCGATTAAAAATGCTACTGATGATTATTTAATCGGCTTGCGTAAAAGTTATGCTTTAGCCAGTTATATTACCCTGAACATTTCGTCCCCCAACACAAAAAACCTACGTCAATTACAGCAAGGTGATGAAATCAAATATCTCCTTTCTGCGATGAAAGAAGAACAATTAGTTTTGCAAAAAACACATGACAAATATACGCCTTTAGTCGTTAAAATCGCGCCAGATTTAAATGATGAGGAGATTATGCATATTGCTAAACTGTTATTAGAATTTGATATTGATGGTGTGATTGCGACTAACACCACCATTTCTAGGGAAGCGATTCAAGGGCATAAACACGCTGAGGAAACAGGGGGGTTAAGTGGCGCACCTGTTAAAGACAAATCAACTTATGTGGTTGCTGGCTTAGCGACTGATCTTAATGGAAAGCTGCCTATTATTGCCGCTGGTGGTATTTTATCAGGGCAAAACGCTAAGGATAAGTTATCAGCTGGGGCTAGTTTAGTGCAGATTTACAGTGGTTTGATTTATCGTGGGCCGCAATTGATTGAGGATGTTTTGTTGGCGATTTGATCGTTGTTGTAAAAAGAACATTATTTTAACCCCCTCACCCAACCCTCTCCCGCTGGAGAGGGCTTAAGAGCAGGCCTTCACTGCTTGCTTTTCGGCATGTTGTTTTATACTTTCTAATACAGCATCCAAACTTTCCATTACTTCATTATTCCAAAAGCGTACAACTTTAAATCCACGCTGATTTAGACACAATGTTCGCTCCGTATCTTCTATAAACAGGTCGCCATGCTGTGATCCATCCAGCTCAATAATAAGGCTTAATTCTACACAAATAAAATCTACTATATAATTCCCAATAGGGCATTGACGACGAAACTTATAATTTAAAAATCGCCTGTTTCGTAACTGAAGCCATAAGATTTGTTCAACATCTGTTTGAGATTTTCTTAGGTTTCTAGCTAATTGAGTTAAAGCCATGATTATTCCCCCATAAAAATCAGATTTAAAGCCCTCTCCAGCGGGAGAGGGTTGGGTGAGGGGAATGAAAAAACAGCTCTCTATTCCTTATTATTTTATCCTTAAAAAAGAAAGGTAAATTTAAAAAAGAGCATTATTTGATTTCCCTCTCGGTAATTGCTCCTGCATTACTCTACCCCCTGCATCCATGCAGTCGACTCAAAACCTCCCCCAATAGAAAGCGGCTTTAAATACTATCTTTTGTTACTCCCCAGCAATAGACATCTGTTCTATCAAAATAGACCCACACCTCACATTACCCCGACAATCAATATCATTGCCGACAGAAACAATATTTTTATACATATCTTTTAAATTACCAGCAATGGTAATTTCTTCTACTGGATATTGTATTTGACCCTTTTCAACCCAAAAACCTGATGCGCCACGAGAATAATCACCTGTCACTCTATTCACCCCTTGACCCATCAATTCGGTGACTAATAATCCTGTATCTAATTGCTTTAGCATAGCGGCAAAGTCATTTTCACCTGAGTCTACAATTAAATTATGTACCCCACCTGCATTCCCAGTTGTTTTCATCCCTAGTTTTCTTGCTGAGTAACTACTTAATACATAGCCTTGCAACACCCCATCAGCCACAATATCTCTGGCTACGGTTGCCACACCTTCTGAATCATAATTTGCACTTCCCAGTGCCATTTTTAAATGCGGTTGTTCATGAATATGCATAAACTCAGGTAAGATCTGTGTGCCTAAAGCATCCAGTAAAAAGCTTGATTTTCGGTATAAGCTTCCACCGCTTATCGCACCAATTAATGAACCAATCAACCCAGATGCTACTTCAGATGAATATAAAACAGGACATTGCCGCGTGCTTAAACTTCTTGCCCCTAGTCGGCTGATTGTTCGTTCAGCGGCTTTTATTCCTATTTCTTTTGCCGATTCTAATTTCTTGGCATTTCTGGAGACGCTATACCAGTAATCTCTTTGCATATCACCATCACGTTCTCCTAAAACTGAACAGCTTATAGAATGACGTGTTGATTGATAGCCCTGTAAAAAACCTAGACTATTGCCTAAAACGCTAATCCCTTGGTGACTATTAACACTGGCGCCTTCAGAATTATTTATTTCCTCATGATAGCTGCGCGCTGCATCTTCGCATTCAATCGCGATTTCAATGGCTGCTTCTGCATCTATATCCCAAGCATAATTTCTATCTAGCTCGGGGAATTCTGTTGCTAAGCTGTCTTTTACTGGCAAACCCGCATATTCATCTTCACTTGAAAAACCAGCAATACTACAAGCCGCTTTAACTGTTTCTTTAATTGAGTCATTAGAAAAATCATTGGTACTTGCTGAGCCTTTCTTTTGACCTATATAAACCGTCACGCCCAGACTTTGATCACAATGATGTTCAATGGTTTCCACTTCACCTAATCGTGCATTAACTGAAAGTCCATTATCTACACTTAAACCTGCTTCTGCAGAACTTGCCCCTTGTTTTTTTGATTCATCCAATAAATCTTGAACAAGGTTTTTTAATCTATTAATTTCTTCGTGATTTTGCACAATATTTTTCTTTCTAAAAAGGGGAAGCAAAATGAGAGGAGATTTTTTGTTTCCCCCCTTACCCAACCCTCTCCCGCTGGAGAGGGCTTTAATCTTATTTAAACACTGGTTCCACCAACGGTTAAACCATCTATTTTAATGGTTGGCTGCCCAACACCTACAGGGACACTTTGGCCTTCTTTGCCACAAGTACCTACCCCTGCATCTAATTGCAGATCATTTCCTACCATAGATACTTTTTTCAACACATCAGGGCCATTACCAATTAAGGTCGCGCCTTTTACGGGACGGGTGATTTTGCCATCTTCAATCAAATAAGCTTCACTGGCTGAAAATACAAATTTTCCTGAGGTTATATCCACTTGGCCGCCACCAAAGTTTTTAGCATACAAGCCTTTTTTAACTGATTTAACTATTTCTTCAGGATCGTGAGAACCAGGCAGCATGTAGGTATTGGTCATTCTTGGCATCGGAATATGAGCATAAGATTCTCGTCGACCATTTCCTGTAGACTTAACCCCCATCAATCTAGCATTCATCTTATCTTGCATATAGCCTTTAAGAATGCCTTTTTCAATGAGTACAGTATTTTCAGAAGGTACCCCTTCATCATCAATACTCAATGACCCTCGCCTATCTTGCAAAGTCCCATCATCTACAATCGTACATAACTCTGATGCGACTCGCTCTCCTACTTTGCCACTAAATGCAGAAGTGCCTTTCCGATTAAAATCACCTTCTAATCCATGGCCAATGGCTTCATGCAGTAGAATACCAGGCCAACCTGGACCTAATACCACGGTCATATTACCTGCTGGCGCATCAATAGCTTCTAAATTAACAATCGCTTGTCTTACCGCTTCTTTACCGTATTCTATTGCTTTTTCTTGATCTAAAAAGTAGCCGTAATCAGTCCTTGCACCGCCCCCCATGCTCCCTTGTTCGCGTTTGCCCTTATCTTCTAAAATAACCGTCACACTCATTCGAGTAAGGGGCCGAATATCTGCGGCTAAAGAGCCATCTTGGTTAGCGACTAGAATTTGCTCATTTACACCCACAATACTGACGATAACCTCTTCAATTCTGTTATCCAGCTTACGAGTTTCAATATCAACTTTTCTCAGTAGATCAATTTTCTCTTGGTCTGCCAATGATTTTAAAGGATTAATTGGCTGATAATAATTGACCCTATTAGCCAATGTATCAATTTTCCTTTGTGCATTTTTCCCTTGTCTGGCAATTGATTTTACATTTTTTGCCGCTTCAAGCAACACTGAAAGCTCTATGCGGTCACTGTAGGCAAACCCTGTTTTTTCACCAGAAACCACTCGCACACCCGCACCTTTTTCTATACTGTGCACCCCCTCTTTAACAATGCCGCCTTCTAATACCCATGATTCAAAATGACTCGACTGGAAATAAATATCAGCTTCATCTACTTGCACACTCAGCATGCTATCCATAATGGTATCAATATCTTTTTCCTGCATACCGTAAGGCGTTAATATTGATTGTTTAACTTGGTTTAACATTTTAGTTTTTTTGGGTGTTTTTAAAATAAGTTGGGAAGTTTTTAGGCGGTTACCGACAATAAATATCCCAGGATTGTGCCATGTATTTGTAGAAACAAGGCATGCCTTGCCTCTACTGCCGACGCATAGCGGACTGAAGTCAGCCCTACAAATGATTAACAATGGGTAGGTCATCTCTGATTGTTTTATATAAAACTTTAATTAACTTAGCTCCAGAATCAATGCTATCTTCGATCTCATTATCGTCTAATAAATTGTCAGCATTTTCTGCAAGAAGTTCAATATTGACTTCTGTATCGCTATCGCGCCATTCAACGGTTAATTTATAGGTAGCTTCTGCATATTCATTTTTAAATAAGAAAAGATCTATATTACCCAGCAAACTTAAATCTTTAGAATCTTGCTGGTTAGGGTCGAATTTAAGATAAAAGACACCTTTATCTCTATTCTTATCGGTTATTTCTATCTCTGCTAGCTTTAGACCTTGCTCTACAATATCCCAAGCACGATCAAAGATCTTTTTAATTTTTAAAATAGGTAGATCAGCCGGCCCCGCTAATGAGACAACTTTCCCTAACCCTGTTTTCTCAACAGTCTCTTTATCCTTTATCACCGCTTTCTTTGCTGTTTCAGCAATAATGATAACCGGAGGCTTTTCAAGATAACTAAGATCTTTATAGCGGACATTTTCACTACTTGAACACCCATTGATCAGCAATGGGACTAAATATAATGCCCCTTTTTTTTTTACATTCATATTTTACTTACAAAAGAATCGTCGATGATTTAATACTGGGAATGATGCTCTGACTTTTTCTAGTCGCTCTATATCCACATCACCAGACACAAAACCAGCACCTGTTTTATAACAATCTAAAACGACACCCCAAGGATCAACAATCATGCTATGCCCAAAGGTTTTTCTACCATTCAGATGAAAACCACCTTGATTAGGCGCAATGATATAACATAAATTTTCTACTGCTCTTGCTCTTAGCAAGACATCCCAATGAGCTGCGCCAGTTTCTGCGGTAAATGCTGAAGGAACAATAACTATTTCCACACCTTGCTCAAGCATCTTCCTAAAAAATTCAGGGAATCGTAAATCATAACAAATAGCGATACCTAATCGTCCAAAAGGGGTATCAATCACTAAAGGTTCATCACCACTTTCAATAGAGTCAGATTCTCTGTATTCTTCATCAGTACCAGGAACACTGACATCAAATAAATGCACTTTATCATAGCGTGCAACACGTTCACCTTTATCATTATAAATTAGGCAAGCAGCTCTCACTTTATCATCAGCGTCAGCGACCAAAGGTACGGATCCACCAATCAACCATACTGCATGTTTTTTAGCTGTCTCTGATAAAAATTTTTGAATGGGTCCGTCACCATCTTGCTCTCTAACTTTAACTTTATCCAATTCATGCTCACCCATTAGGGCAAAGTTTTCTGGCAAGGTAATTAACTTTGCCCCCGCTTTAGCTGCTTCAGCAATTAATTTTCCAGCTTCCAACAAATTAGAACCAACATTAGGACTTGATGCCATTTGAATGGCCGCACATTTACTCATTTTTTTCTCTTTTTATTATAATTATATCTATACTTCATATTCCACAAAACGACTAATCTGTTTTCTGACCGGCTCCAAACAAGCCTTTTATCCCTGCCCAGGTTCTATTAAAAACCCCCCCCTGATCATGCAAAGATTCTAGCTTAATATCACCCCACTTTCCTGTTGCGTGATATTTGGAGCCAAAAAAATATCCTTCTCTAAAATCACTTACAATTGTTCCTGCTATACCGCTAATAATTGTACCAGCTATAGGCAATGCTCCTGAACTTTTTGGTATCACTTCAATATTGTAGTCTAATTTTTTGGTGAGCAGATCAGTGCCTCCAGAAATTATAATTTGAGCGGGTATAGAATCAATAAACAATCTATTGGTATGTGCAGCGCCTTGCTCTATGGTAAATAAGCCAGTGATACTATTGAAACTAAGCCCTTTTTTGTATAAGTCAGTAAAATCTAAGGTTAAGCGCTTAACCCATTGTTCCATTGCTAGAAAACCCAAAGCCCTGCCAAACCCGGGCTCAATACTTGCTATCCGACCATCTTTTAAGATCACATCAACATCGGCCTCCACATCTTCTAATGAGAATTGGTGAGGTGCGCCGGGCCATTGCCCTGAAAATTCGATACTACCTTTCGCTTCGACTAAATCATGACCCAACCCAACTTTATAGGTCACCTTCCCCATATCATCTGATGCCAATAGCCCCTGAAAAGTCGTCACACTATTGCTGCCTTGCTTAACCCAGTCAGCACTCATTTTAAGCTGATAATCCATGGATATTATATTGACAGAATTAAATCTAATTCCGCCTAAAATTCGCTCTGTTTTTATTTCAAGCGCGCCTAAGTTAGAGCCCATCCATAACAGTTTTTCACTGAAAATATCGATAAGTGGAAAATCTGTTTCCACCTCCCTAGCCTTTTTTTCTGACTTTGTTTTTATTAATTTTGAAAAATCAATATAAGCCATTTCCAACTTAATCTTATCAGTATCACTTTGCTTAAAAGGAATAACAAAATGACCTTTAGCCACGGGACTATGTAGTTGCCCTAGCCATTTTTGTTCATTTTGAGTCAAAAACATATCAAAAAAACCATAAGACTGGTTATTCCATCTTAAATTTTCAGTTTTAATATGTATCGTGTTTACTATGCTTTGATTTGATTGTTGCTTATTTCCATTACTACCAAACAATGCCAGCCATTCCGTGATATCAAATGACGGTTGATTAACATGTACATTAACCGTTTTATCCTTAGGTATTGAAGCTTGCCCATCGCCATAAATAATATTGGCTGAATACAATTGTTTTTGCTGGGTATCAATATACATTGCGGCTTTAATATCATTATTAAAATTGATATTAAGAGGGAGCAATTCAGCATCAGACAACAAAAAATTCAAATCCAGTTGTTTGTCTTCATTTGCTGCTTTTTTCAACTTGCCAGGTAAATCCATAGTGACCCCCCTTAGGCTTGTTGCAATATTTAATTTAGCTTTTGCCATTTTTTCCGAAGGCAAATTCAGCATAAGCTGATAAGCAAAAGCGCCCTTAATTTTATTGTTAGCGAGCAATTCATCATTAAAAAAGCTAAATTGTTTTTGTAACTGCAAGATATCTGTTGTTCCCGTAGCTTTTAAAGTGGTCTTTAATTGCTGGGTATCAAGATTAATATCTATTGAGCCTCCCAATGCTTTGGCCTTTATATTTTTAGCAAACAAACCTTGCTCAGTAAACGTTAACTTTCCATTCACTTCAGAAACCTTTAAGTTTATTGCCTTTATATTTAGCCCTATTTTATTTAGCTTAATTACACCATCGACCTTAGACTCCAACCATTGAGCTAAAGGAACTTTAGCCTTTAGAGATACCCTAATGCTTCCTGAAGAATCAATGACGTCTAAAAACTTATCTACCGTATGATGCAAGGGCGTTTCTTGCATAAACTTTAAGCTATTATTAATTTTCCCTATAGCTCTACCTTTTACCAACACATAGTTACTTTTGCCGAGATGAGGAATTTCAACCTGAGTGTTCGAAATATTAAGACCATGAACTTCAGCATGATCTGATGTCACGATTAACCCACCTTGCTGAAAAGCAATCTCTGCATTTACATTGTGTAAATGTGGCCAATGAGGGGCAAATTGTAATTCCACTTGACTCGCATCAAGCAACACTTCAAATACACCTTGTCCCTGCGTAAAAGGGTATTCATTTAGCTTGCCAGAAAACAACAGCCCACCTTGCTTAATCTTTCCGGCTACAAATGCATTATCTAGCCACCTTAATACCTTTTTAGTCATAAGACTAACGGGGTAATAATTAGGGATAGCGCTGACATCTTCTATATTTAAGATAGCACTCTGAAGATCCATAAAAATTGAATCTTCATTGTTAGGCACTAAAATGCTTAATTTACTTGTTGTTTGAGCATCTTTAACATTTAAAACCAACTGTTCCGATTCAATCAACCATTTATCTGCTTGCTGTTGCCAGGCTAATTGACCTGTTATCAGCTCAATTGGAATAGCTTTTCGGAATATATCAGGAAAAAACACACTGGCTTTTTGCGTATTAAAACCAATAATACCCGACTCATTGCTACCATGAATACTGGCTGATAAATTTTTTATTTGTGGAAAATCAGCAAAAGAAGAAATAAAGATATTGTTAAACTCACCATTGACTGCAAAAATATTTTTTTCTGTATTAAGATAGCCAGTAAAATTATTGACCTGCCCTTTCACCTCCAAATGAGTAAGCAAAGTCCTATTCTCTTGAGTTAAAGGAGCAAAGAATTGAACCATCTCACTAAACTCTTGCAAATCTAACTGTTCTACTGAAGCAGCTAACTGAGTTAACGGGTGATTTGCTGAAACAATAAAATTTGTGGCAGGCCATTGTTTACCGCTAGTTTTAACTTTAAAACCGGTGACACCTAGCTGCCAACCCGACGGTTGGTTAGATCCATTAAATGTGGTGATTAGACTATCAAGCTTATAGACTTTCTGCTGTTTTTTTATACTGATGTTTTTTGCTTGAATGTTTCCGGTTAAAGCAATATTCTTTGATTTTTCCCATTGACTCCAGAGTTCAAAATTGCCCTTACCTGTCGCTATTTTTAATCCAAAAGGTAATTCTCCCGTAAACACTTTCGCTAGTTGTACCTTATTTCCTTTTATATAAACAAGACCTTTAATATTGTCTTTTTCAAAAACATTACCTTGCAGCGACATAGATACACGAAAAGATTCGCCTATGGAATCTGGCAACTGGCTAACTAAATGGATTTCGTGGCTTTCTGAGCCAAAATCATTTTTAAGCAATAAATCAACATTATCAAATTTAAGAGGGGAGGCATGCCGCTGCTTATCTAGCCAAGTGATTTCACTTCTTAGAACCACGTATCGCCCAGCCTTTAATAACCAATAAGGTTGCTTTGATTTAGCTGAATTGAGCCCTATAATTGACAGACTTCCATCTTCCAACCGTTCAATAGACAGTTTCACTCCCACTAAAGTCAACCAACTAGAAGACAGCAACTGTTGCGTCCATATTAGATCTATTAAATTAATACTAAACCGCATTTCCTCTAGCTTAATGGGCTGTTGTTCAGAGTTGTCAGTTGCTAACACTCGAATATCTTTTAAAATGATAGTTGGGTTAAAGCCCCTCATGTTTGCGTGTAACTCACCTATTTCAATGGGAATTTCTGTTAGTTCATAAATTTTACTTTCTATGGTAGCTTTATACTCACCCACACCCAATAAAAAAAACCGGACAAGACTTAAGCCTATCGCTATCACTATTAATAGACAAAAGAAAAATTGTCGTGTTACTTTTTTAATTTTATGAATCACTTAGCTTTTCCAACATTATTGATTCCACTGTCCTTAGGAACGCGCACGGAATAACTTGAGCAACTGGCGTAGGGTTTTTGTTCGTATTCAAGGCGTATAAATAAGCGCATAGCAAGCTACGCAACTATTTATACAACGCGGAAGACGGACAAAAAGACAAGTTAGTTGCTCAAGTTATTTCGTGCACGTTCCTTAGGGACTTGCAAGTAATGAATATACCCATATTGCGTAGGATTTTTGTTTCTGATTGGATTATCTCAAGAGGCGCATAGTTATTCTATGCAACGATTGAGAGAATTCAAGCAGGAGCAAAAAGACAAGCAAGGTGGGTATATTCATTGCTTGTAAGTTCCTTATCTACAATAACACTACATCATACTGCTCTTGGTTATATTCGATTTCCGCTCTAAACTTTATGCTAACACCTAAGAAAAGCTCCAATTCAGCTAACATTCCAGCTTCTTCATCTAACAACATTTCGACCACTTCATTGGATGCTAAAACCAATAAATCTTGTACATTGTATTGCCTAACTTCGCGAATAATTTCTCTAAAAATTTCTAAACATATTGATTCAGCTGTTTTTAACATACCTCGCCCGCCACAAGCTCCGCAGGTTTCACACAAAATATGCTCTAAACTCTCACGCGTCCTTTTACGCGTCATCTCGACTAGACCTAAAGCCGAGACTTCAGTTATTTTATTTTTTGCGGGGTCTTTATCAAGATTACGCTGCAAAGCATCTAAAACTTGTTTCTTATGCTCTTCACTCTGCATATCAATGAAATCAATAATAATAATTCCACCTAAATTCCGTAGTCTCAACTGCCTTGATATAGTTTGAGCAGCTTCTAGGTTTGTTTTAAAGATAGTCTCTTCTAAATTTCGCCCCCCCACATAGCCGCCAGTATTTACATCGACCGTGGTCATGGCCTCAGTCTGATCAAACACCAAATGTCCACCCGACTTTAACTTCACCTTTCTATCTAAAGCACGTGTTATTTCATCTTCTATATTATAGATATCAAAAAGCGGACTATCCCCCGTATAGTGCTCAATAACAGGCACAATTTCCGGCACAAATACTTTTGAAAAATTAATTAACTTTTGATAAGTCTCTCTTGAGTCAATTCTTATTCTTTTAATACTATCGGTATATAAATCTCGTAATATTCGACTACTTAAAGACAAGTCCTGATGAATTAAAGTTTTACTTTCCGCCTTGCCTATTTTTTCTGAGATAGCCCCCCACAGTTTGACTAAAAAGGTCATATCAGAAAATAACACCGCCTCTTCAACGCATTCTGCTGCAGTTCTGGCGATAAATCCGCCACTTTGATTTTTTTCTTGAAACTGTTCAATACACTTTCTTAATCGACTACGCTCTTTGTCTGATTCAATTCTTTGTGAGACACCCGAATTTTTTGCATAAGGCATATACACTTGAAACCGAGAGGGGATCGATATTTCTGTGGTTAACCGTGCGCCTTTACTGCCTAATGGATCTTTTGTTACCTGAACAACAACGGCTTGCCCTTCTCGCAAATAATGTTCAATATTTTCTGAACCTTTTTTTTCTAATTCTTTATTACTAAAATCAGATAAATGCAAAAAGGCAGCCCGCTCAAGTCCAATTTCTACAAAAGCAGCTTGCATTCCAGGCAATACTCGACAAACAGACCCTTTATAAATATTACCGACTAAGCCCTTTTGTTGTTCACGCTCAATGATTAGTTCTTGTAGAACACCATTATCAACCACGGCAACCCGTGTTTCAGGTGGAGTTACATTAATTAAAATTTCTTCACTCATGTGATAACTTTTATTCCCTGTTTAGATAATAGTTCTACAGTTTCAAATAAGGGTAAACCCACCACACCTGAAAAACTGCCTTTAATTGATTCTACAAAAATACTGCCTAATCCCTGTATAGCATAAGCCCCTGCTTTTCCCTGCGGCTCTGCTGTTTCCCAGTAGGCTTTAATTTCCTTTAGTTCAATTTTTCTAAAATTGACTTCAGTGACACTTAAAGTTTGATGATGGAAAGTGTTTTTACCACTGCTTGCTGCACTTCTAAATGACACCGCACTATAAACATAATGTTTTTTTTCTGACAACAGCTGAAGCATTTCTATTGCATGCTTCTCATCTTCTGGTTTCCCAAGAATTTGTCCATCAATGACCACACTCGTATCAGCTGCTAATATCGGCAATTCTGAAACAGCCATTTTTTGACAGCAGGCTGATTTTTCAGCGGCAATCCTGATCACATAATCTTCTGCAGTTTCTACATTTTCAGGTGTTTCATCAATATTAGCAGGTTGAACAATATAACTGACCGCAATTTGGTCTAATAATTCCCTGCGTCTAGGAGAGGCTGAAGCTAAAATAATTTGTGGGTTCATCGGTGATAGGGGTGATTATTTAAAATACTCCACGCTCTGTACAATTGTTCAGCAACAAGAATTCTAACGACGGGGTGCGGAAAAGTTAATTTAGATAAACTCCAAGACTCTCTAGCTATTTCTTTAACTGAACCCGCCAATCCTTCGGGGCCACCTATCATCAAAGCAACATTTTGCCCACTTTCCATCCATCGCCTCATCGCAATAGACAGTTCTGGGGTTGTCCATGGTTTTCCTGGAATATCTAAAGTAACAATATGTGTTTTCGCTGGCACCGCTTGAATCATTCTTTCACCCTCATCTCTAACGATTCTGGCAACATCACTATTCTTCCCGCGCTTACCAGGCATGATTTCTTTAAGTACGAGGTCACATTCCTTAGGCATCCGTTTAGCATATTCATCATAGCCCTGCTGCACCCAGCCAGGCATTTTGTTTCCCACTGAAATCAAGTTTATTTGCATTAAGCTAATTATCCTACTGAATGTGAAGAGTAAAACAAAGAGCAGGATACACAGAACATACTATTAAAGTAAATCAGTTTTTACCATGAAGAGTATGAAAGGCTTGAATGAATATAATCGTTCTCACTCTTTCTTCATGAGCCTTCAGGTACTTCATAGTAAAAACAATAATAGACACCCCCCCAAAAACAGCTGTTTTGGTGTATAATTAGCGGTTATCTTAAAAAAATACAGCTATATAATTAAGCACTTATTTAGATTTAACATGTACTTTTATAAAACAAAATGATTTCTAGCATCATAACCGCTGCAATATTTATGATGATTCTTGGTGTTGTTTTAGCCATCATCTTAGCTATTGCCAATAAAAAACTCTTTGTTTACGAAGACCCTCGCATTGACGAAGTCGATGACATGCTACCCCAAGCCCAATGTGGCGCTTGCGGAGTACCCGGCTGTCGACCCTTTGCAGAAGCTGTTGTCAGTGGTGCAAAAAATCCATCATCATGTACGGTTAACACTCCTGAAGGCAATGCTGAAATTGCGTCGTTTATGGGAGTTGATATGGGCGAGACTGAAAAAGTCGTTGCTCGCTTGGCTTGTGCAGGTGGAACTCATGTGGCTTATACCCGCGCAAAATATGAAGGCTTACAATCTTGTCAGGCAGCATCTGTGGTTTCTGGTGGAGGAAAAGGCTGTAGCTGGGGCTGTTTAGGCCTAGCTGATTGTGCAGATGTCTGTGATTTTGATGCTATTTTCATGGATGAACACGGCTTACCTATTGTTATTGAAGACAAATGCACTGCTTGTAATGACTGCATTGTAGTTTGCCCTAAAGATTTATTTTCCTTACAACCTGTCAGCCATCAATTATTTGTCGCCTGTAAAAGCTTAGAAGAAGGTGACAAAGCTGAAGCTGAATGCGAGGTAGCTTGTACTGCCTGCGAGAAGTGTGTGGTTGATGCGCCCGAAGGTTTAATTGAAATTAAAAACAATCTTGCGGTGATTGACTTTAAAAAGTATGACGAAATCTTAGTTGATCGCAACCCTATTGAACGATGCCCTACGGGAGCCATTGTTTGGATAGACAGCAAACTAGGGACAACACGTTCTAGCGTAGGTAAAGCGGCTAAACAATCTAATCGCACCGAGTCTTTACCTCAATAATAGATATATAGCTCTTAAGCCCTCTCTTGCTGGAGAGGGGTGAGGAGAGGTTAAAATAGTTTCTTTTTTTCCTTACTGCTCTATATTTTAAAAAATACAGAGCAAAGAATATTGAAAAAAGACTTATTTGATTTCTCCTCACCCAACCCTCTCCAGCAAGAGAGGGCTTTTAGAGCTAAAGAACGTTGAACAATTTAATTCTTTTTACATAAATATAGTTTCTTAGGTTAACCATGGCCCTTTTTGGTAAGAAAAAACAAAATAAAGTCTACAAATATCCTGGCATCCGCAAAATAATGACTGGCAACCAAGCGGTCATTATGTGTGAACGAGAGTCTAGTGATGCCGCAGGTGCCTACCTATCAACACCCGCTTCTGAAATGAGTACTGGCTGGAATCAACAGCAAGAAAATGGACATCTTAATATTTCTAACCGTCCGTTAATTTCCGTTAACCCAGAAGATAACCAAGCGGCGGCTACGGCAACGGCTGGACTGGCTTTATCCGGTTTACGAGCCACTCATTTTTGCTCATCAGCACAAAGCGTTGCCTCAATGCATGAATCTTTATATGCATCCGTGGGAAAAAGATTACCTTATGTTTTAAATATTGCCTGCAAAGCCATAACCAAAGCAAGCTCTAATATTCACTGTGGTCACGATGATTATCACAGCATGGATGACACGGGGTTTATTCAATTATTTGCACGTAATAATCAGGCTGCCGCTGATCTTAACCTTATCAGCCGAAAAATAGCAGAACTTAGCTTAAATCCAGCTGCAGTTGCTCAAGATGGTTTTTTAACCTCCCATTTAATTGCAGCGATTAAGCTACCTGAACGGGAATTAATCGAAGAGTTTGTTGGCTTGCCTGACGATATTATTAGTACTCCCACACCCGCTCAAAGTATTTTATATGGCAAAACACGCCGCCGTGTACCCGAGTCATGGACTGTAGATCAACCCACTCAAATGGGTGGAGTGCAAAATCCTGACAGCTATATGCAATCAGTTGCTGGACAGCGACCTTATTTCTTTGCCCATGTTACTGAAATCACCAATCAATGTATGGATGAGTGGTTTGAATTAACTGGCCGTCGCTATCATCGCGTTAATGAGTATTTATGTGATGATGCCGATTATTTAATTATCGCCCAAGGCAGTATTTTAAATGAAGCTGAAGTAACGGCTGATTATTTACGCTCAAGTCGCAAGCTTAAAGTGGGCGTAGTCGATATGACTGTATTCCGCCCTTTTCCGGGTGACTTAATCAGTCAACTTGTTAAAGGTCGAAAAGGTGTTGTGGTGCTGGAAAGAACGGATCAACCACTGGCCGAAGACTTGCCTATTATTGCTGAAATTCGTTCTTGCATCAGTAAGTCCATAGATAATGGCAACACTAAAGGCACCGCTTTTCCCGAATACGCGAGTTATAAAAAAACCACCGATGCAGCTCCATTATATTCGGCTTGTTTTGGGTTAGGCGGCCACAGCATTCAAATAACAGATATTGTTGCGGCTATTGAAAATATGTTGCCTGAAGGCAGGCAACAAAAGTTTGCTTATTTGGGTATTAAATTTGTACATAAAAAAGCACTTTCACCGCAACAAGAAATTCAACAACAAGCAATAACAGAAGCCTACCCAAGTATCAAAGACTTAGCTTTAGTAGCTACTAAAAAGGTAGTGATTGCTTCTGAGAACACAGAAACTGTTCGCATTCATTCTTTAACAAATAATAACCATGCAGGACAGAACCTAGCAGAAACATTATTTGAAAGTTTTGGCTTAGACGTAAAAGCAAACGCTCATTATGGCACTGAGAAAAAAGGTCAAGAAAGTTGTTTTCAGTTAAACTTTTCTTCTGAAACATTAGTGGCTAGTCATAATGACAGTAGCGTTAATACCGTTATTGCAACTGATCAAAATATTTTCAGTTACAGCGATCCATTAGCTGGCTTGATTGAAAATGGATCGCTTATTATTCAAACATCTTTAACATCTGCACAAGATGTTTGGCAGAGCTTTCCTAGCAACGCGCAACAAATAATCAAAGATAAACAAATTAAGGTCTTTTTTATTGATGCGATAAAAATTGCTTTAGAAAGTAATAAAGAATTATCTGCACAACTGGCTTTACAGCACATACTATTTAAATCTGTATTTATCAAAATCAGCACGATTGCTAATGACAAATCTACAGAAGAAATTCAGCTATTAATTGATAGTAATATTGATTTAGTTAAACGTGCATACAACGAAGTTAATGAAATCAATAATGCTGAAATGTCTGTTGGCGATTCAATTGCAACTCAAGCAACTGAAACAATAGCGCCATTATTATTACAACAAAAAACTGCGAACCAAGATGCCATTGCTGATATCCATCGGTTTTGGAATCAAACTGCTGATTTATCTGATTATAATAAAACCCTTGCTGATCCATTTATTGCGCTAGGCGTAGTACCGGCTTCTACTGGTATTTTTGGGGATATGACTCCAAACCGTCTACAACATCCAACTTGGATAGCAGAAAACTGTAATGCTTGTGGTAACTGTTACAACAGCTGCCCTGATAGTGCGATTCCTGGCTTAATCAATACCGTTAATGAAGTATTTGAGACTAATATCAACCGTATTGAAAAATCAGGGCATATCGTAAAACATTTACGCCGTGCAATTCGTACCGTAGAAAAAAAATATCATGCACTAACGGCTGATAAATCTGTTGGCACAAATTTAGACCCTATTTTCGCTAAAGCGATTGGCGATACTATTAAAGAATACGCCGAGCCAGATAAACAGGAAGTCGCGCAAGAGTTTGAATGGTTTAAACAAGTTGCAGGTGAGTTTAAATTTGCACTAACTGTACCTTATCATGATGAAATGAATAACCGTATGCCTAGAAATGGCGGATTATTCTCTATCACCATTAATCCAAATAGTTGTAAAGGCTGTATGGAATGTATCACTGTTTGTGAAACGAAAGCACTTTCAGTGGTTGAACAATCACCTGACTCTACGCAAGCACTGCGAGATAAGTGGGATTACTGGTTAGATTTACCCACATCAAATAAAAAATACAGTCGTATTGATGATCTGCATGCTAAAAAGGGTGTATTGGATACCTTGCTATTGGATAAGAAAAATCATAATTCCATGCAAAGCAGTGATAACACTCGCTCAGGTAGCAGTGAAAAAACCGCCATTCATTTATTTACCAGTACGGTAACTGCTTTGATGCAGCCTCGTATTGAGCAGCATATTAAACAGATTAATCAACTTATTACCGAGATGGAAAAACATATCCGTTTACAATTGGTTGAAACCTTGGATATTAGTGATATAGATGCCTTAGAATCTGCAATTGATGAAAATCAAAATGTAGATTTAACCCTATCTCGCTTAAGTGGAGCGCTTGATAAAGACAAAGCAACTCAGCCTATTGATCCAAAATGGCTAAAGTGGGCATTACAAATTGTTGCTAAATTAAAGCATTTAAAATGGAATTATGCGCAAGGTTTATCGGGTGAAGGTCGAGCTAGCTTAGGGATGACAGACGGTACAAATGACGCTTCAGCTTGGACTGCAACTTTTCCATTTAACCCTTACCCTTTTCCTTGGGCTAGCCATTTATCTCAAGGAGCACCCGCATTAGCTATGGGGCTTTTTGAAGGTCACATGGTTAAAATGGCCGAAGGCTTTAAGGCTATTCGTACGGCTGAATTAGAAATTAAGGGTAAATACCATAAAGATGAGCACGATAAATTCTTTGCTTATTTTGATTGGCGTCAATTTAATGAAGAAGAATACCTGCTTTGCCCTCCTTTAGTTTCATTAGGTGCTGAAGGTATTAGTTTTGACTCAGGCTTTCAAAGTGTCTCACATAGTTTAGTCTCGGGAATGCCGATAAAAATTCTAGTATTAGATAATCAACTGCCAATAGGTGCTGATAAATCAAATAAAGAATTAAGTTTAATTGCAATGGCTCACCAGAATGCTTACGTGCTTCAAGGCTCATTATCGAATAGACCACACCTATTAGAGGGTTATATTGACGGCTTAAATTACCGAGGCCCTGCACTTTGGAGCATCTATACCTCAAGCCAACCAGAAAATGGCTTGGCCAATAATTCACTAACACTACAAAGTAAATTAGCACTTGAGTCACGTGCATTTCCACTCACTAGCTTTGATCCCAGAAAAGGAAAAACATGGGAAGAATGTATTTGTTTAGCTGGCAATCCTGACATTGACCAGGACTGGGTTATTTATTCATTGGATTACACCGATGAATACGGTAATAAATATGCTATGGATGTACCGTTAACCTATGCAGACTGGGCATTAACCGAAGCGCAATTTAGCAAGCACTTTAAGTCTGTTGCTGCTGATGCAAGTTCTGACGATATGGTCTTGCTAACTGAATATCTTAATATGAATGAGCGAGACCAGGCTGACAGTATTCCTTTTATTTGGGCTGTTCATCCTCAAAGCAATCATTTGTTAAAAGTGGTTGTTTCTGCAGCGATGGTTACATCAACCCAAAACCGTAGAGAATTTTGGTATACCTTAAAAGGGTTGGCTGGCAAAAATAGAATTGAAGTAGATACTTTAGCCATTGCTGATCAGGCTAAGGCGGAAATGGCACAAACTATTACCGAAGGTTTAATGAGTATGGTTGGGGGCGATTCGGGCGCTTTATCACGTATTTTAGCTGATGTACCTGCTATGTCTACTAACACTCCAGTTGCTCCCGCAGTTAAATCTATAGCAGAAAAGAAGCCTGAAGTAAAAATTGAGGATAAGCCTAAAAAGGAAACAGTAGCCAATCAAGATAATGGTTTTGAAGCCGTTTGGATTGAAACACCAGACTGCACAACATGTGATGAATGTGTCGATATTGCTCCGGCCATTTTTCAGTACAATGCTGATAAAAAAGCCATAGTAATAGATCCTACTAAAGGAACTTTTGAAGATATCGTTCGTTCCGCTGAAAAATGTACCGCTGTGATTATTCACCCAGGCACTCCTTGGAACCCAGACGAACCAAATTTGGAAAAGCTAATCAAACGAGCTGAAAAGTTTCAGTAATAACTTTCGTTCCTACATTTTAAATGTAGGAACGATATTTCTCTTGGTATAAATCATGGCAAAAATCACTCAATTATCCCAGTTAGATTTAAATGCAAGCTACACTTATGCTGATTATTTAACTTGGCAATTAGATAAAACAGTAGAGTTGATCAAAGGTAAAATCATGATGATGTCACCTGCACCCAATGTTAAACATCAAAGTATTTCTTGGCAATTAAGCGGTATCCTATTCCAATATTTTAAATCCAAGGGTTGCCACGCTTTTACTGCCCCTTTCGATGTCCGTCTTAACGACCAGCAAAAATCGATTAAAGCTAACCAGGAAATACACACGGTTATTCAACCTGACTTATGCGTTATTTGTGATCCAGATAAATTAACAGAGCAAGGTTGCCTTGGTGCTCCTGACTTAATCATCGAGATTTTATCTAAGGGCAACTCTAAAAAAGAAATACAAACAAAATATGATCTTTACCAAGAAAGTGGAGTCACAGAATATTGGATTATTTATCCTTATGAACAAGTCGTTCATCAGTTTGTTCTAGATCAAGCCACAAACAAATATCAGTTATTAAAGATGTTTGCGGAAGATGATATTGCCACTTCTCATATTTTTGCAGATTTAGAAGTCGATCTAAAAGAAGTTTTTGCCGAATAAAACCTATGAACTTATTAAGCCTTTTTGGCAAAAAAACATTTCCTAAAGGTATTCACCCTGAAGGGTTCAAAGAAGAAACTCACGACCATCAAGCGCGTCGCCTGCCTTTCCCTGCGCAAGTTATTTTGCCTTTATCTCAAAACATAGGTAGACCAGCCGCTTCAATTGTTCATGTTGGTCAACAAGTTAGACGAGGTGAACTAATTGCCAAAGCCGATGGTTTTATGTCTGTTCCCTTACATGCCTCGGTAACGGGCACTATAAAAAAAATAGATTTAATTCCCAATGCCCGTGGTGGTAAAGAACACGCTATTTTTATTGATACGGCACTGAGCTCAAACCAAACACTGCTATCTCATGAGTTTAAAGATTTTGATCAGATGTCACGCAAAGAAATTATTCAGGGGGTACAAAACACTGGCATGGTGGGCTTAGGTGGAGCATCCTTCCCTACCCATGTAAAAATGAGTATCCCTGATGACTGCCATATTCATACCATACTAATTAATGGTTGTGAGTGTGAACCTTTTTTAACCACGGATCACCGTATTATGCTTGAACAAGTCGAATATTTAATCCGTGGCATTCGCATTGCAATGAAATCAGTTGCCGCACCAAAAGCTATTATTGGGGTTGAAGATAATAAAATTAATGTACTTGACGCCATAAAACCTCATTTACCTGATGATGGCAGTATTACAATTGAAGCAGTCGTTACCAAATACCCGCAAGGTGCAGAAAAAATGTTGGTTTATTCGCTGTTAGGTGAAGAAATCCCATCAGGTAAACTGCCTTCATCTATAGGCGTTGCCATTTTTAATGTGGCAACTTTAGCCGCGATAGGTGAGCTATTACCTCTGCAGCAAGGTTTAATCGAACGAATTGTGACAATTACAGGAGATGATCTTAATAAACCTGGTAATTACCTTGTCCCTATCGGCACACCTTTAAGTCATATTCTTGAACATGCTGAATTTACAGGAAATGAAGCTGAGCTTATTTTAGGTGGCCCTATGATGGGGATGCCTGCTGGTTTTTTGGATACACCAGTCAAAAAAGGCACGGGGGCGGTTCTGGTGTTGGATAAAAGAGCCACTAAACGCGATGATATTCTTCCCTGCATAAAATGTTCAATGTGTTTACAAGCCTGCCCAATTAACTTAAACCCATCAGAACTGGGTATGTTGGCAGCAAAAAGACAATATGATGTGATGGAAGAAAAATACCATCTGAATGATTGTTTTGAATGTGGTTGCTGCAGTTATGTCTGCCCTTCTAATATTCCTTTGGTGCAGTATTTTAGAATTGCTAAGACATTAAACAGAGAGCGACATATGGCTGAATCATAGTAAAAAAAGCAGCTATTGACTTAAAACTATAACAGCGTAATATTTCTTACCTATCATTAACAGCCATGGAAACAACAAAACTATCGAGTAAAGGCCAAGTTATTATCCCCAAACCTTTACCTAAGGGAAGCAGGACAAGAGATTGTTGTTGTTATTGATACAGGCAATGGTATTTTGTTAAAACCCAAAATAGCCTTTCCAGAAACTCATATTGAAGATGTTATTTCTTACCTGAAATATTCAGGAAAAACAAAAAGCATTGATGATATGGAACAGGCGATACAGCAAGGAATTAAGGAGCACTTTAGTGATAACAATTGATACAAATATTATCATACGCTTTCTTTCTCACGATGATGAAGAGCAATTCCAAAAAAGTCTGGCATTATTTAAAAACCATGATGTATTTATAGCCGACACTGTTATTTTAGAAACTGAATGGGTACTTCGATATACATATGATTTTAATTCTCAGACTATTGCTATTGCCCTTACTAACCTTTTCGGCCTACCCAAAGTCCACTTATCCAATTCGACATTAATTGCTCAAACTATTCAATGGCATAAACAAGGAGTAGACTTTACAGATGCACTTCATTTAAGTAATTGCCAACAACACAAACAATTTTTCACCTTCGATAAGAAATTTATCAATAAAGCAAAAGGGCTGAGTAAATGTATTGTTTTAACCCCGTAATTAAAGAAAAATCACCACAAATACAAACTTGCTTACACAGTAAACAAATATATTAAATGGCTAATCAACCAAAAATAGATATACGAACCTCTCCGTATATTCGCAGAGCCCCGACTGTTGCAGAAATTATGCGCCATGTTGTATACGCATTGCTGCCTTTAGCCGCTTATGCAGTTTATCAATTTGGAATCAGTGCGCTAGCATTAATGATTATTACGGTTCTATCCTGCATAGGAACAGAACACTTATTCTGTAAATTATCGGATAAAAAAACCACTATTGGTGATGCCAGCGCCATTATTACTGGATTATTATTGGCCATGACCTTACCACCAGGCTTTCCTCTTTGGATGGGGACTATAGCTGGTTTTGTAGCGATTGCAATGGGAAAAACCTTATTTGGCGGCCTGGGTTTTAATGTTTTTAATCCTGCTTTAGTGGGTAGGGCTTTTATTCAAGCCACTTTTCCAGTATCAATTACTACCTGGACACCTGCATTAGTAACAGACCGTTTTATTGAATTTATCCCATCAACATTAGCCTTGCCTTTTATGAAGCCAGCAGCAACAGCTGAATGGGTCACTCAAGTCAGTATTGACGGCTTTAGTGGTGCAACTCCTTTGGCTTTAATGAAATTTCAAGGCATCATGAGTGACAGCATGGATTTATTTTTAGGTTTAACTGCTGGCTCAACAGGTGAAACATCCAGTTTATTAATCCTAATCTGTGGAGCTTACCTAGTTTATAAAAACATGCTGGATTGGCGCATTCCTGCTGCTGTTATTTTTGGTACGGTCTTGTCTGCTGAATGCTTGTATTTACTTGATTCGACAAAATATCCTACCGCTGGTTTTATGATTTTTTCGGGTGGATTAATGTTTGCAGCTGTGTTTATGGCCAGTGATATGGTAGCCTCTCCAGTCACTCCATTAGGGATTTTTGTGTTTGGTTTATTAGTTGGTTTTTTAACCGTTATCATCCGTTTATTTGGAGGGCTAACTGAAGCAGTGATGTACGCAATTCTATTTGGTAATGCGGCAACTCCTTTGATTGAGTCCTATACCCAACCTAGAATTTATGGAGGAAAATAAACATGGCTGATTTAGATAATGATGCAAATAAAGTTCCTCCGCTACCATCTAGCATTTCACTTATCTCAACATTAGGTGTTGTTGCTATGCTATCGGGGTTTTTAGTGGTATTAGTCTACGAATACACCAAACCGATTATTGCAGAGAACCAAAGACTAGCGACTGAACGGGCTATTTTTAAAGTATTACCCAAAGCAAGCAGCCACTTAACTTTTACTATTGCGGAAGGAAAAATAAAACTCGCAGATGATAAAGCCAAGGGCGAATTAATCTATGCGGGTTACGATGCTCAAAATAATTTTGTAGGCTTAGCACTAAATGCCGCTGAACAAGGTTATCAAGATATTATCAAACTACTTTATGGCTACCAACCTGACACAGGCTGTATCACTGGCTATGATGTATTGAAAAGCACCGAAACTCCAGGCTTTGGAACCAAGATAACTTCAGATGAAGATTTTTTAGCTAACTTTAATTGCCTAGATGCCAAAGTTAATCAAGAACAATCGGCACTAATTAATGTAATTAAAACGGTAAGGCATGGTTCTAAGAGTAACCCTTGGGAAATTGATGCCATTTCTGGCTCAACCATTACCTCAAATGCAGTCGGCCGAATGTTTAACAAAAGCGGCCAAGCATTACACCCGATTATCAGTAAGAACTTAACTCTGATAAAATCAGCAAAACAACAGAAAAGAGGCGACCATGGCCAATCCAACTAAAAAAGAAGCACCTTTAACCTTGGATGTTTTTACCGCGGGGATATGGAAGGAAAACCCTGTTTTTGTGATGATGCTAGGTTTATGCCCAGTACTAGCCGTCACTAATAGTGTTGAAAATTCTTTAGCTATGGGCTTAGCCAGTGTGTTTGTTTTAGTTTGTTCAAATGCTTTAGTCTCAGCATTACGAAACTTTATTCCTAAGCAGGTACGCATCACCACTTATATTATTATCATTGCAACTTTTGTTACCTTAGTTGATTATATTATTCAGGCCATTAGCCTGGATTTATACAATAAACTGGGAGCCTTTATTCAATTAATCGTTGTTAACTGTTTAATTTTAGGTAGAGCAGAAGCCTTTGCATCAAAAAATTCATTTGGTAAATCGGTGATTAGTGCCTTAGGCATGGGACTAGGATTTACCTTAGCCTTAGTCATGCTTGGTGGTGTTAGAGAATTATTAGGTGCAGGACAATTATTAGGTTACCAAATTTTTAGCCTAAATTTTGAACCATGGGTCGTGATGATTCTTCCTCCTGGCGGCTTTATCGTATTAGGCTCATGGCTATTATTAATTAACTATTTTGAACAACGTAAAACCGGGCGGTTAATCGCCGAAGATTCAGCTTCTCATTGTACTGTTAATCAACCTCGGAGTTAATGATGAACCCTGAATCACTTAGCTTTATTTTTCTTAATGCCTTTTTAATCAATAACTTTGTATTAGCCCTATTCTTAGGTTTATGCCCATTTGTTGGTGTTTCAGCAAAAAGAGATACTGCATTTAATATGGCACTTGCCACCGCATTTGTTATGTTCGTAAGTTCAACCTGTGCTTATGCTATTAACCAAGTATTGATTAGCTATGAATTAGAATTCTTACGCTTAATTAGTTATATCGCTTTAATTGCATCATCCGTACAGTTAGTGGAAATGATTTTAAAAAAGTTTAGCCCCGCTTTATTTAGGGCATTAGGGATTTTCTTACCTTTAATTACCACCAATTGCGCTATCTTAGGTGTTGCCCTATTTCAAACGTCTAGAGGTTATGACTTTTTACAGTCCGTTTCATTCAGCTTGGGTGGTGGAGCAGGCTTTGGATTAGCCATTGTTTTAATGGCTGGGTTAAGAGAAAAACTGGAACTATCAAACTTACCTAATATTACTCAGGCCGCCGCTTTAAGTATGATGTTGGCAGGTATTTTATCTCTGACTTTTATGGGTTTTGCTGGATTAGGCACGGCTGCTTAGGAAAAGATATGTTTAACTTATTAATCACAATAATCATTATTTTTTTCATCTTAATTGCTTGGGTTTTAATTCAACAAGCTGCTAGGAAATTTGCGGCTAATCATCCTGAACTTGGTCCAGTAAAAGAAGAAGGTTTAGGCTGTGGTAAGACTTGCGGATGTAAAACAGGCTGTAAACTAGAGGAATAGCTATAATCTAAAATTAGCAAAAGCTTACGAGTTATCAAATTGGGAGAAAAGACTATGGTGTTCTCTAAAAAAACACCATAGTTAGTTTCTTATTAATCAGTTAACTTAACAATTATTTAACCCAAGCATTCTTATGAAATTCTAAATGCGAATTAATAAAGCTCGAGATAAAATAATAGCTATGATCATAGCCTTCTCTAAAATTAACACTCAATTCCTGATTATTATCAGAACAACAAGCTGAAAAATTATCAGTTAGTAATTCTTTCTCTAAGAATTCATCCGCTTTCCCCTGATCAATTAAAATTGAGTTAGGGTGCTTATGATTAGATTTTATTAGCTCACAAGCATCATATTGAGCATACTCAGATTTATCACTCAAATAGCCAGCAAATGCCTTTTGTCCCCATGGACAGTTCATTGGATTAACGATAGGTGAAAATGCAGAAATTGATGCAAATTGTGTAGGTAATGTTAAACCTAGAATAAGAGCACCATGCCCCCCCATAGAATGACCTGAAATAGATATTTTAGAACTTTCTATTTTAAAGTTATCCGTTAATACCTGAATGATTTCTTTAGAAATATAATCAAACATTTTGTAATGTTGATCATAACCTTCTGTTGTTGCATTAAGATAAAAACCAGCCCCTGAACCAAAATCCCATGACTCATGCTCTTCAGGAAGATCCAGTCCTCTAGGTGAAGTATCTGGACAAATAACCATCATATTATTTTCAGATAAATACTTTTGAGCACTGGCTTTAGTAATGAAATTCTCTTCATTACAGGTTAAGCCAGACAACCAAATCAAACAACCATCAGGATTATTACCTGGTGGAGTGTAAACAGAGAAATTCATTTTAGTTTTAGTGATTTCTGAGTCATGCTGATAAAAAGCAGTTTCTCCACCAAACGATTTATTGGCTTTTAATTTTTCTATATTCATGAAAATCCCTTATTTGTCAAAAATGATGACTGAACGAATCGCTTTTCCATCATGCATATAATCAAAAGCAGTATTGATTTCTTCTAGAGGCATAGTGAAAGTCACAAAATCATCAAGATTAATATCACCAGACATGTATTTATCAACATAACCTGGAAGCTCTGTTCTACCTTTAACTCCACCAAATGCAGAACCTTTCCAAACCCTACCTGTAACTAATTGAAAAGGACGTGTTGAAATTTCTTTTCCCGCACCCGCGACACCAATAATAATTGATTCACCCCAGCCTTTATGACAACACTCTAAAGCAGAACGCATTAGGTCAACATTACCGACACACTCAAATGAGTAATCTACACCGCCATCAGTTAATTCAACAATAACTTCTTGTATGGGCTTATCATAATTTTTTGGATTGATACATTCAGTTGCACCAAATTTCTTAGCCATTTCAAATTTATCTTCATTGATATCAATAGCGATAATTGTTTTAGCTTTAGCCATTTTTGCACCTTGAAGTGCCGCTAATCCAATACCACCTAACCCAAAAATAGCTACGGTTGAACCTTCTTCAACTTTAGCCGTATTAAGTACTGCACCAATGCCTGTTGTTACACCACAACCTAATAAACAAACTTTATCAAGAGGTGCTTCTGGATTCACTTTAGCCAAAGAAATTTCTGCAATCACTGTATATTCAGAAAAAGTTGAAGTCCCCATGTAATGAAAAATAGGTTGTCCATCTTTAGAAAAACGCGAAGTCCCATCAGGCATCAATCCTTTACCTTGAGTTTCTCTTACTCTTTGGCAAAGGTTGGTTTTCCCTGAAGTACAGTACGAACATTCGCCACATTCAGGGATATATAAAGGAATAACATGATCGCCTTTTTTTAAACTGGTGACACCTTCGCCCACTTCTTCAACAATACCACCGCCTTCATGGCCTAAAACAACAGGGAAAATACCTTCAGGATCATCGCCGGATAGAGTGAATGCATCCGTGTGACAAACACCTGAGGCAATTATTTTAACTAAAACCTCACCTTTTTTAGGCCCTTCTAGATCAAGTTCTTCAATTTTTAAAGGTTCATTTGGGCCCCATGCTACAGCTGCTTTAACTTTCATACGTTCCTCTTTTTTAGTTTAAATATATTATGAGTTGAGTTCATTAATAGCATTATATCAGTGATTTTTATCTATTTAATATATTTGATTATGTACAAATCA
>CAZMQH010000004.1:0-29648 GCA_964568245.1 uncultured Methylomarinum sp. | reverse complement strand
TAGGAATATCATACAATGGCTATCTCACAAGAAGATATTTTAGAAGCAGTATCTAGCATGACTGTTATGGAAATCGTTGACTTAATTTCAGCGATGGAAGAAAAATTTGGTGTAACTGCTGCGGTTGCAGCTGCTGCACCTGCTGCTGGTGATGCTGCTGGCAGTGCTGTTGAGCAAACTGAATTTGATGTTGTTATGACGTCATTCGGTGAGAAGAAAGTTGCTGTTATTAAAGCGGTTCGTGCTATCACAGGCCTAGGTCTTAAAGAAGCAAAAGCAGCAGTTGAAGATACACCTAGTACAATCAAAGAAGCTGTAAGTAAAGCTGATGCAGAAGAAGTTGTAAAAACTCTTGAAGAAGCAGGCGCTGTCGCTGAAATCAAATAAATTTGATTGATAGAGGGTTTTAATTTTTAGAATTTAATGTCAGAAAATTAAAACCTCGCAACAGTAAGGGCTGATGGCATTTTGTCGTCGGCCTTTTACTGCTTGCAGGAAGTCATACCTAAACCACTCAGCCAGAGTTGGTTTTGGTCGTAATGTTAAACAATCCTTGATGAAAGGTATGGAAAATATGGCCTATTCTTTTACCGAAAAAAAACGTATTCGTAAAAATTTTGGGAAAGCTGATGAAGTACTTGATGTACCTTACTTATTAGCGACTCAAATAAATTCATATGCTAGTTTTTTACAAGACGGCATTCAACCAAAAAAAAGGTTGGAGCGTGGTTTGCACGGAGCATTTTCTAGTGTGTTTCCTATAGTCAGCCACTCGGGCTATGCAGTGCTTGAATATGTGAAATATAGATTAGGTGAGCCTACTTTTGATGTAAGAGAGTGTCAGCAGCGCGGCGCAACATTTGCTGCGCCCCTAAGAGTGCTTGTCCGTTTAGTTATTTATGATAAAGATGCTCCGGTAACCGCTAAAGTGGTTAAAGATATTCGTGAACAAGAAGTTTACATGGGTGAGCTTCCATTAATGACTGAAAATGGAACGTTTGTAATTAATGGTACGGAGCGAGTTATCGTATCTCAATTACATAGATCTCCCGGTGTTTTCTTTGATCATGACAAAGGTAAAACACATTCCTCAGGGAAATTATTATTTAATGCTAGGGTTATTCCATACCGTGGTTCGTGGTTAGATTTTGAGTTTGACCATAAAGATGCTGTCTTTGTAAGAATTGATAGGCGTCGTAAAATACCTGCAACCATTTTGTTGCGTGCACTTGGGTATGATAATGAAGACATGATAAAAATGTTCTTCGAAACCAATAAGTTCACATTAGGTGCTGATAATATTAAATATCACGTTATTCCCGAGCGTTTACGCGGAGAAATGACTGTATTTGATGTTAAATATGACGGTGAAGTGCAGATTGAAGAAGGGCGTCGGGTTACTGCCAAGCATATCAGGAAGATGAATAAGGCAAATGTAACTGAAATTGATGTGCCTAAAGAATATTTATATGGAAAGATTTTAAGTCATAATGTTGTTGATGAATCGACCGGTGAATTGGTTGCTAATGTCAATGATGAGCTAACAGAAGAGTTGGTACAGAAACTTCTAGAAGCTGAAACCACAAAAATTGAAGTTCTATATGTAAACGACTTGGATCGTGGTCCTTATATCTCAAATGCAATGAGATTAGATGCATCGACTAACCGATTGGAAGCGTTGGTTGAAATCTATCGTATGATGCGTCCAGGTGAGCCACCTACAAAAGATTCTGCAGAAAACTTATTTGCAAATTTATTTTTTACTTCGGATCGTTATGATTTGTCTGCAGTAGGTAGAATGAAATTTAATCGTCGATTGGGGCGAGAAGAAGTCGAAGGTGAAGGTACATTAAGTAAAGAAGATATTGTTGATGTATTAAAAGAATTGATTACCATTCGTAATGGCAATGGTGTTGTGGATGATATTGATCACTTGGGAAATCGACGTGTTCGTTCTGTTGGTGAAATGATTGAAAACCAATTTAGAGTTGGTTTGGTTCGAGTTGAACGCGCGGTGAGAGAAAGGTTGACGCTAGCTGATTCTGAAGGTTATATGCCACAAGAAATCATCAATGCAAAACCAGTTTCTGCAGCGGTAAAAGAGTTTTTTGGCTCAAGTCAATTATCTCAGTTTATGGATCAAAATAATCCATTGTCACAAGTTACCCATAAACGACGTGTTTCTGCTCTTGGTCCTGGTGGTTTGGCGAGAGAGCGTGCTGGTTTTGAAGTGCGAGATGTACATACAACACATTACGGTCGAGTATGTCCTATTGAGACTCCTGAGGGGCCAAATATTGGGTTGATTAACTCATTATCGGTTTATGCTCGCACTAATTCTTATGGCTTTTTGGAAACGCCTTATCGAAAAGTTGATAATGGTCAGGTGACTGATCAAGTAGATTATTTATCAGCGATTGAGGAAGGTGATTTCGTTATTGCGCAAGCAAGTGTAGCAATTGATGAAAATGGCCGGTTAGAAGAAGGATTGGTACCTGCTAGGCATAAAGATGAGTTTACATTGGCGTCGTCTGAGTCTGTGCAATATATGGATGTGTCGTCCAAGCAAATTGTATCGGTAGCGGCTTCGATTATTCCATTTTTAGAGCATGATGATGCGAATAGAGCGTTAATGGGATCAAACATGCAGCGTCAAGCCGTGCCAACATTAAGAGCTGAAAAGCCTTTAGTGGGTACTGGAATGGAGCGAGTTGTTGCTAAGGATTCCGGGGTTTCGGTTGTTGCTAAGCGTGGAGGTATTATTGAAACGGTTGATGCAGCGAGGGTTGTGGTTAAAGTCCATGAGGCTGAAACTATTGTAGGTGTGCCAAGTGTGGATATTTATAACTTAACTAAATACACACGATCTAACCAAAATACCTGTATTAACCAAAAGCCTCTTGTTATGCCTGGTGATATTGTTAATTCAGGGGATATTTTGGCTGATGGGCCTTCTACAGATATTGGTGAGCTTGCGCTGGGTCAAAACATGCGTATTGCCTTTATGCCTTGGAATGGTTACAACTTTGAAGATTCTATTTTAGTCTCTGAGCGAGTGGTCAAAGAAGATCGTTTTACTACCATTCATATTGAAGAAAAAACTTGTGTTGCACGTGAAACTAAACACAGTCCAGAAGAAATAACAGCAGATATACCCAATGTAAGTGAAGAGGCTCTATCTAAACTAGATGAGTCAGGTATTGTTTATGTAGGTGCTGAAGTTAGGGGTGGTGATATTTTAGTGGGCAAAGTTACCCCTAAAGGCGAAACCCAATTAACCCCAGAAGAAAAGCTACTGCGTGCCATTTTTGGTGAAAAAGCCGCTGATGTTAAGGATACCTCATTAAGAGTACCTGGTAGTATTCGTGCAACCGTTATTGATGTTCAGGTATTTACACGTGATGGTGTAGGTAAAGATAAGCGCGCTTTGGAAATTGAAGAAGCTGAAATCAAACGCTATAAGAAAGACCTTGATGATCAGTTAAAAATTATCGAAGCAGATGTTTTTGACCGTGTCGCAGTGATGTTGATTGGTCAAAAAACAGATGTAGGTGTTAGTGAGCTTAAGAAGGGTGCTGAGATAACTCAAGAAATTCTTGATGCAGCACTTAAATCTGATTGGTTGAAAATTAAGGTTCAAGATGAGGATATTAACGTTCAACTTGAATCTGTAGTAGGACAAATTGAGCGGCAACGTAAAGAGTTTGAAGCTAGATTTGAGTCAAAACGCACAAAAATCACCATGGGTGATGATTTGGCGCCGGGTGTGCTTAAAATGGTTAAGGTTTACTTGGCTGTTAAAAAGCGTATTCAGCCGGGTGATAAAATGGCTGGTCGACATGGGAATAAAGGGGTGATATCTCAAATTGTTCCTGTTGAAGATATGCCTTATACAGCTGATGGTAATCCAATTGATATCTTATTAAACCCTCTGGGTGTTCCTTCGCGGATGAACGTGGGTCAGATTCTTGAAACTCATTTGGGTTGGGCTGCTAGTGGTTTGGGAGTCAAAATTGGCAAAATGCTTGAAGCTCAGGCAAAAGTTGTTGAGATTCGTCGCTTTCTAGATAAGATTTATAATCAAAGTGGTAAGAAAGAGGATCTTGATTCTTTTTCTGATCTTGAGATTTTAGAGATGGCTGGAAACCTTGTGCGTGGTGTGCCAATGGCTACGCCAGTATTTGATGGAGCTTCTGAAAAAGAAATTAAAGCCATGTTACGCTTGGCTGATTTGCCAGAAAGTGGTCAGATTACATTGTATGACGGCCTAACGGGCGAACCATTCGAACGTAAAATCACGGTTGGTTACATGTATATGTTGAAATTAAACCATTTGGTTGATGACAAAATGCATGCTAGATCAACAGGGCCTTATAGCCTTGTAACTCAACAACCTTTGGGTGGTAAAGCCCAGTTTGGTGGTCAGCGTTTTGGAGAGATGGAAGTGTGGGCACTTGAAGCGTATGGTGCTGCATATACATTACAAGAAATGTTAACTGTGAAGTCAGATGACGTAAACGGTCGAACTAAAATGTATAAAAATATTGTTGATGGTAATCATACAATGGACCCTGGAATGCCAGAGTCATTTAATGTATTGATTAAAGAAATACGGTCATTGGCTGTAAATATTGAGTTAGAGTAATCGGCTCAAAATAAAAAGACAGTATTAGAGATTATTTAAAGTTTTAATGATATTTATGCTGACAATCAATGGCTGTAATGTGATTGATTGTCAGTAATCGATTTAACAATAAATAATTGATTAATTTTACGCAGAATACAAATTGTTGTGTTTTGTGGAAGCTAGGTAAAATAAAGAGGACAAGCTCTTGAAAGATTTGATGAATTTCCTAAAGCGTCAAGGTCGTACAGACGATTTTGATGGTATACGTATTGGTTTATCTTCACCCAGTATGATTCGTTCTTGGTCGTATGGCGAGGTAAAGAAGCCAGAAACAATTAACTATCGTACATTTAAACCTGAGCGTGATGGATTGTTTTGTGCAAAGATTTTTGGTCCAGTCAGTGATTACGAATGTTTGTGTGGAAAATATAAAAGATTAAAGCATCGTGGTGTAATTTGTGAGAAATGTGGCGTTGAGGTCACAATCTCTAAGGTTAGACGGGAAAGAATGGGGCATATTGATCTTGCGAGCCCTGTTGCGCATATTTGGTTTTTAAAGTCATTGCCTTCTAGAATCGCATTGTTATTAGATATGACCTTGCGTGGTATTGAGCGAGTACTTTATTTTGAATCTTTTGTGGTGCTCGATCCTGGCATGACGACATTAGAGCGTGGTCAGTTATTGACTGATGATGAATTCTTGGATGCTGTTGAAGAACATGGTGATGAATTTGATGCAAAAATGGGTGCTGAGGCGGTATTTGAACTGCTTAAATCTATTGATTTAAAGGAAGAAATTAATGTTCTTCGTGAGGAGATTAATTCAACTAATTCAGAAACTAAAATTAAGAAGTTTTCTAAGCGTCTTAAGGTTATTGAGTCTTTAGTGGCCTCTAATAATCGTCCAGAATGGATGATTATGACGGTTTTACCCGTTTTGCCGCCTGAGTTACGTCCTCTGGTTCCTTTGGATGGTGGTCGATTTGCAACATCTGATTTAAATGATTTGTATCGTCGAGTTATTAATAGAAATAACCGATTAAGGCGTTTATTAGATCTAAATGCTCCTGACATTATCGTGCGTAACGAAAAACGCATGCTACAAGAGTCTGTTGATGCGCTGTTAGACAATGGCCGTCGTGGTAGAGCGATTACTGGTACTAATAGAAGGCCTTTAAAATCTCTAGCGGATATGATTAAAGGTAAGCAAGGGCGTTTTAGACAAAATTTATTAGGAAAGCGGGTTGATTATTCAGGTCGTTCAGTCATCGTGGTAGGTCCAACATTGAAATTGCATCAATGTGGCTTACCTAAAAAAATGGCATTAGAATTATTTAAACCTTTTATTTTCAGCAAATTGCAATTTAAAGGATTGGCGACAACCATTAAAGCAGCTAAAAAGATGGTTGAAAGAGAAGGTGTTGAAGTTTGGGATATTCTTGAAGAGGTTATCCGTGAACATCCTATTATGCTAAACCGTGCGCCTACACTGCATAGATTGGGTATTCAAGCATTTGAGCCTACATTGATTGAAGGTAAGGCGATTCAGTTGCATCCTTTAGTATGTAGTGCCTTTAATGCTGATTTTGACGGTGATCAAATGGCAGTACATGTTCCATTGTCAATCGAAGCTCAGCTTGAAGCTAGAATTTTGATGATGGCGACAAATAATATTTTGTCACCAGCGAATGGTGAGCCAGTCATTAACCCATCTCAAGATGTGGTTATCGGTTTGTATTATATAACCCGTGAAAAAATTAATGCTCAAGGTGAAGGAGGCATCTTTGTTGATTTGAATGAGGTTAATAAAGCGCTAGATAGCAAAGCGGTTGAGTTGCAAACTAAAATACAACTGCGAGTAACAGAGACGGTCATATCTGATAATGGTGAGAAGGTTTGTACCACCAAAAGATATGAAACGACAGTGGGCCGAGCTTTGCTTTGGGCTATTGTGCCAGAAGGAATGCCATTTGATGTGGTAAACGTTGATATGACTAAGAAGAACATATCCGCTTTAATTAATTACTGTTATCGTCACCTAGGCAATAAAGAAACCGTTGTGCTGGCTGATCAGATTATGTATTTAGGTTTTAAATATGCAACCCGATCAGGTGTTTCTGTTGGCATTGAAGATATGGAAATACCAAAAGAGAAGGAAAGTATTTTAGAAGCTGCTGAAGCAGAAGTAAGTGAGATTCAGGGGCAGTATGCTTCTGGCTTGGTTACTGATGGTGAGCGATACAATAAGGTTGTTGATATCTGGTCTCATGCAAACGAGCAAGTAGCTAATGCCATGATGAATGGCTTGGGTGAAGAAGAGACAGTCAATGCCGCAGGCGAAACTGTGATGGAGAAGTCTTTTAACTCAGTATTTATGATGGCTGAATCGGGTGCGAGGGGTTCAGCTGCTCAGATTCGCCAGCTTGCTGGTATGCGTGGCTTAATGGCTAAACCAGATGGCTCAATTATTGAAACACCTATTACAGCTAACTTCCGTGAAGGACTGGATGTGCTGCAGTACTTTATTTCAACACATGGTGCTCGTAAAGGTCTTGCTGATACCGCGCTTAAAACAGCTAACTCGGGTTATCTAACTCGACGGTTGGTTGATGTTGCACAAGATTTGGTTATTTTGAAGCAAGATTGTGGCACAAGCAATGGTTTAACTATGGTGCCAATTATTGAAGGCGGAGATGTAGTTGAGCCTTTGTCATCACGTGTGTTAGGGCGAGTTGTGGTTAATGATGTCTTGAGCCAAAAAGATGAAGAAATCTTGATTCCAAGTGGAACAATGATTGATGAGTCAATGGTCTCAATACTAGAAAATAACAATGTTGACAGCTTATTAGTTCGTTCAATTATTACTTGTGATGCGCGGCAAGGTGTCTGTGCAAAATGTTACGGTCGTGATTTGGGTCGTGGACACATGGTTAATATTGGTGAGGCGGTAGGTGTTGTTGCTGCTCAATCAATTGGTGAGCCAGGTACACAGTTAACGATGCGTACTTTCCATATTGGGGGGGCTGCATCTAGGTCGGTTGCAATTAGTAATGTTCAGGTTAAGTCGGCAGGTACTATTAGGCTTAGTCATATGAAAACAGTAATAAATAAAGATTCTAATCTTGTTGCTGTTTCACGGTCTGGTGAAGTGGGTGTTGTAGATTCATACGGTAGAGAGCGTGAGCGATATAAAATACCTTATGGCTCTGTGTTAACCGTGGCTGAAGGAAGTTCTGTTGAAACGGGTGATATTATTGTTACTTGGGACCCTCATACTCACCCAGTTGTAACTGAGGTGCATGGATTTGTTGAGCTTATAGAGTTCGTTGATGGCGTTACTGTTCAAGAGCATTCGGATGATGTGACGGGTTTGACTTCTCGTGTGGTAACGGACCCTAAGCAAAGAAGTGCCGCGGGTAAAGAGTTAAGACCAATGGTTAAATTAGTTGATGCGGATGGTGAGGCTATTAACTTATCAGGTACAGAGATTCCTGCTCAGTACTTTTTACCAGCAGGTGCGATTGCTGGAATTAAAGATGGTGGCGAGGTGAATGTCGGTGATGTGTTGGCTAGAATCCCTCAAGAATCTAGTAAAACAAGAGATATTACTGGTGGTCTACCGAGGGTGGCTGATTTATTTGAAGCACGTAAAACGAAAGATCCTGCGATTTTAGCAGAAGCAACTGGGATGATTTCTTTTGGTAAGGAGACTAAAGGTAAGCAGCGTGTTGTTATTACTGATGCTGAAAGTGAGCAGTATGAGACATTGATTCCTAAATGGCGTCATATTACGGTGTTCGAGGGCGAGTTTGTTGAAAAGGGTGAGACTATTGCTGAGGGTGAGTTAACGCCACATGATATTCTTAGGTTAAGAGGTGTTGAAGAGCTTGCTGATTATCTAGTCAAAGAGATTCAAGATGTATACCGCTTGCAGGGTGTGGGAATCAATGATAAGCATATAGAAGCTATTATTAGACAAATGCTAAGAAAGGTTGATATTACCGCCTCAGGGGAAACTGATTTTGTTAAAGGTGAACAAGTAGAAAGAAGTTACCTTAATGAAGTTAATGACCGGATGGAAAAAGATGGAAAAATTCCAGCTAGTTATGAGCCAGTGTTGTTGGGTATTACAAAAGCTTCGCTAGCAACAGAGTCATTTATTTCTGCGGCATCATTCCAGGAAACAACACGCGTACTAACGGATGCTGCTGTAAGAGGAATTGGTGATGGCTTAAATGGACTTAAAGAGAACGTGATTGTGGGTCGATTGATTCCTGCAGGAACAGGCCTTGCTTATCATGAGCAGAGAAAAAATAAGTTGCTAAACAAGGCTTCAAAGGCTTCTAGTGTTGAGAAGGTAGTTGTTGATGCGAGTGATGTGGAAGAGGCTCTTAAGCAGGCCTTGAATACAGAAGAAGGTTAATAGTAAAAGAGCTTGACCTTGGTAGTGTGTTACGGTTAAGATAGACGGCTCACATGAGCTAAGAGCCAAGTCAGTGTTGAATAAATACTAAGAGCCGCAGTGCATTTATGTGTAGTGGTTCTTTATTATTTGGTAATTAATATTTGTATATCGGAGTAAGTAGATATGGCAACGATCAATCAGTTGGTTCGTAAGCCTCGTGCTAAAAAAGTAGAGAAAAGTAAAGTTCCTGCGTTGAAGGCTTGCCCTCAAAGGCGTGGTGTTTGTACTCGTGTATACACGACTACGCCTAAGAAACCAAACTCAGCGATGCGTAAAGTTGCAAGAGTTAGGTTAACAAGTGGTTACGAAGTAAGTAGCTATATTGGTGGTGAAGGGCATAACCTACAAGAGCATTCCGTGGTTTTAATCAGGGGCGGTAGAGTTAAAGATTTACCAGGTGTTCGTTATCATGTTGTACGAGGAAGTCTTGATACTTCTGGTGTTGACGGTAGAAAAGCAGGCCGTTCTAAATACGGTACTAAGAAGCCTAAGTCATAAGCGGAGAATTAAGAGATGTCTAGAAGAAGAGCGGCGGTCAAAAGAAGTGTAATTCCTGATCCAAGGTTTGGTAGTGAAATGCTAACAAAATTCATGAACTTACTAATGCTGAGTGGTAAAAAATCAGTTGCAGAAGGTATTGTTTATGGAGCGTTGGATGCAATTACTAAAAAAGGGCACGAAGAGCCTTTAGAGGTTTTATCTAAAGCATTGGAAAATGTTCAGCCTAGGGTCGAAGTTAAATCTCGACGCGTAGGTGGTGCAACATACCAAGTGCCTGTTGAAGTTCGTCCGGCAAGACGTGTTGCGTTAGCAATGAGATGGTTGATTGATGCTGCACGTAAAAGAAACGAAAGAACTATGTCTGCTAAATTGGCTGGTGAATTGTTGGATGCTTTTGAAGGTCGTGGTGCGGCTAACAAGAAGCGTGAAGATGTTCATAAAATGGCTGATGCAAACAAAGCGTTCTCACATTACCGTTGGTAATAAGAACTCGTTAGAAAGGATAATGTTGTGGTTCGAGAAACACCGATTGATCGTTATAGAAATATAGGGATTATGGCGCATATTGATGCGGGGAAGACAACCACAACTGAAAGGATTTTGTATTACACTGGAGTGTCTCACAAAATAGGTGAGGTTCATGACGGTGCTGCAACAATGGATTGGATGGAGCAAGAGCAGGAGAGGGGGATAACCATTACTTCTGCTGCTACAACATGTTTTTGGTCGGGGATGAGAGAGCAATATTCTCAGTACCGTATCAATATTATTGATACGCCAGGGCATGTTGATTTTACCATTGAGGTGGAGCGCTCGTTGCGAGTCCTTGATGGTGCTTGTGCGGTTTTCTGTGCTGTTGGAGGTGTTGAGCCTCAATCTGAGACGGTGTGGAGACAAGCAAATAAGTATGGTGTTCCGCGCATTGTTTTTATTAATAAGATGGATCGGTCAGGTGCAGATTTTTTGCGAGTGATTGAGCAAATTAAAACAAGGTTGAATGCTGTGCCCGTTCCTGTGCAGTTACCAATAGGTGCTGAGGATTCTTTTGAGGGGGTTGTTGACTTGGTCAAAATGAAGGCCATCTATTGGGAAGAGGAAAATATGGGGATGGCTTTTGAAGAAAGGTCTATCCCAGAGAATATGATATCTCTCGCTGAGGATTGGCGTGAGAATATGCTTGAGATGGCTGCTGATGCTAATGATGATTTAATGGAAAAATACCTTGAAGAGGGTGATTTGACAGAAGATGAAATCAAGCAAGGTATTAGGTCTCAAGTATTAGAAAATAAAATTGTCCCAGCTATGTGTGGTTCGGCTTTTAAGAATAAAGGTGTTCAGAGTTTGTTGGATGCTGTTATTGATTATTTACCTTCTCCTGTAGATATTGGAGCAATTGAAGGTGTTGCTGAATCTGAAGGGCAGTTAAGGCATGCCGATGATGATGAGCCTTTTTCGGCTTTAGCATTTAAAATAGCAACCGACCCTTTTGTGGGTTCCTTGGCTTTTTTTAGAGTTTACTCTGGTGTGTTGCAAACAGGAAGTGTTGTTTATAACGCTTCTAAGGGCAAGCGGGAGCGAATTGGGCGCATCGTTCAAATGCACGCGAATAGTCGGGAAGAAGTTAAAGAGGTTCGGGCGGGTGATATTGCCGCAGCGATTGGATTGAAACTTGTTACGACGGGTGATACGCTAAGTGACTTAAAAGCTCCGATTGTGCTGGAGAAGATGGAGTTTCCAGAGCCAGTTATTTCGATAGCAGTCGAGCCAAAGACCTTGGCTGATCAAGATAAGATGGCGTTAGGTTTTGAAAGGTTGGCTCAGGAGGATCCTTCTTTTAAGGTTGACGAAGATGAAGATTCGGGGCAGACAATTATTTCAGGGATGGGTGAGTTGCATCTGGAGATTATTGTAGAGCGCTTGAAAAGAGAATTCGGTGTAGATGCAAATGTGGGTGACCCTCAGGTTGCATATCGTGAGTCTATTGCTAAGACAATAGAGTGCGAAGGAAAATTTTTGAAAGAAATAGGTGAGCGTGGTCAGTATGGGCATGTTTGTTTAAAGCTAGAGCCAATGAAAAGAGGTTCTGGGTATGAATTTGTAAATGAAGTTGCTGCTGATGCTGTACCAAAGGAATATATACCAGCAATTGATAAAGGGATTCAAGATCAGATGGAAAGCGGTGTAGTAGCTGGCTTTCCAGTTGTAGATGTAAAGGTTACTTTGTTCGATGGGTCATATCACGATGTCGATTCGAATGAAATGGCTTTCAAAATAGCAGGATCTATAGCTTTCAGGGATGGAACGATAACTGCAAATCCTGTGTTACTTGAGCCTTTAATGAAGGTTGAAGTGGTTACTCCTCAAGATTACTTGGGGGATGTTGTTGGCGACATCAATAGACGTCGCGGAAGTGTGCTAGGGATGGATGATTCTCCTGCAGGAACAACGGTAGAATGCGAAGTTCCTCTGGCAGAAATGTTTGGTTATGCAACTGATTTACGCTCAGCAACACAAGGGCGAGCAACATACAGTATGCAGTTTGAAAAATATGGCGAAGCACCTGCAAAAATTGCGGAAGCTATTGTTAAAAAAGTTTTATAGAATTTATAAAGTTAAAAGACTTAAGGTAATGACTCATGGCTAAAGAAAAATTTGAAAGAAACAAGCCCCATGTAAACGTTGGTACAATTGGACACGTTGATCATGGTAAGACAACATTGACAGCAGCTTTAACAAAAGTTATGGCTGAAGCTCAAGGTGGCGAAGTAAAAGCATTTGATGAAATTGATAACGCTCCAGAAGAAAGAGAGCGTGGCATCACAATTGCTACGTCTCACGTAGAGTACGAATCAGAAAATCGTCACTATGCGCATGTTGACTGTCCAGGTCATGCTGATTATGTGAAAAACATGATTACTGGTGCTGCTCAAATGGACGGCGCTATTTTAGTGTGTGGTGCAACTGATGGTCCAATGCCTCAAACAAGAGAGCATATCCTATTATCTAAACAGGTTGGTGTTCCATATATTATAGTTTATTTGAACAAAGCAGATATTCTTGCTGAAGATTGTGGTGGTTTGCATACTGAAGAGTATGACGAAATGCTGGAATTGGTTGAAATGGAATTGCGTGAGTTATTAGACCGGTATGATTTCCCCGGTGATGATACTCCAATTATTGTTGGGTCAGCATTAAAAGCATTAGAGGGTGATACTTCTGAAGTGGGTGTGCCATCAGTGCTTAAATTAGTTGAAGCGCTAGATACTTATATTCCTCTTCCTGAGCGTGCTGTTGATGGTGCATTCATTATGCCTGTTGAAGATGTGTTCTCAATTTCTGGTCGTGGAACAGTTGTGACAGGTCGTATTGAGCGTGGTATCGTTAAAGTTGGTGAAGAATTAGAAATCATTGGCATTAAAGCGACAGCAAAAACAACTTGTACTGGTGTGGAAATGTTCCGCAAATTACTAGATCAAGGTGAAGCTGGAGATAACGTAGGTATTCTTTTACGAGGTACTAAGCGTGAAGAAGTTGAGCGTGGTCAAGTATTGGCTCATCCTGGTAGTGTAAATCCTCATGCTAAATTTAAAGCTGAGATTTATGTTTTATCTAAAGATGAGGGTGGTCGTCATACTCCTTTCTTTAATGGTTATCGTCCACAGTTCTACTTCAGAACAACTGATATTACTGGTGCGGTAGAGCTTCAGGATGGTGTAGAAATGGTTATGCCTGGTGACAATGTAACGGTAGAAGTTACTTTGATCAACCCGATCGCTATGGAAGATGGTTTGCGCTTCGCGGTACGTGAAGGTGGTCGCACAGTAGGTGCTGGTGTTGTTGCTTCAATCATTGAGTAAACTAAATGTCTAATCAAACTATCAGAATTCGCTTAAAAGCTTTTGATCATAAATTAATCGATCAGTCAGCTGGTGAGATAGTAGAAACAGCAAAAAGAACGGGTGCTCGTGTAAAGGGCCCCATTCCATTGCCTACTAAAAAAGAACGTTTCACTATATTGATATCTCCGCATGTAAATAAAGATGCACGAGATCAATATGAGTTAAGAACATACAAAAGATTGCTTGATATTGTTGATCCAACAGATAAAACCGTAGATGCATTGATGAAAATCGATCTTGCAGCTGGGGTAGATGTTCAGATTAAGCTTAAATAAAAGCAACTTAAATAATTAAATATTCGCAAGAATATTTGTAAGTACGAGGAATTGGCAGATGTCAATAGGTCTTATTGGTCGTAAATGTGGTATGACCCGGGTTTTCACTGAAGATGGTGCTTCAGTGCCAGTCACGGTTCTTGAAATTAACTCAAATAGAGTTGTTCAGGTAAAAAGTGTCGATAGTGATGGGTATCGCGCAATACAAGTTGCTGTTGGTGACAAAAAGTCATCAAAAGTTAATAAAGCGTTAGCTGGGCATTATGCCGCGGCTAATGTAACTGCTGGTCAGAGTTTGGTCGAGTTTAGGCTGGATGATGGTGAAGGTAGTGACTTGTCTGCTGGTTCTGAGCTTGCTTTGGATATATTTAGTGTGGGTCAGATTGTTGATGCATCTGGTACATCTATCGGTAAAGGTTTTCAAGGCGGTATTAAGCGTCATCACTTTGGTATGCAAGATGCGACGCATGGTAACTCAATATCACATAGATCTAATGGGTCTATTGGTATGTGTCAAACACCTGGTCGTGTTTTCAAGGGCAAGAAAATGTCGGGTCACATGGGGGCGGTGAAGCGTACTGTTCAGAATTTAACAATTCACTCCATTGATGTCGAAAGAAATTTAATTTTAGTATCGGGTGCTGTACCAGGTGCTAAAGGCGGTGATGTGGTTATCACTCCTGCTGTGAAAATGCGGAATAAAGGTTAAGTTATGACTTTGCAAATACCTGCAATTAATGATCAAGGTTCGGCAGTTGAAGTTGCTGAAGAAGTTTTTGGTCAAGAATTTAATGAAACATTGGTTCACCAATTGGTTGTTAGATACCAAGCTGGTGCGCGTGCTGGAACAAAAGCACAGAAAAATCGTGCGGCTGTTGCCGGCGGTGGAGCAAAGCCTTGGAGACAAAAGGGGACAGGGCGAGCAAGAGCTGGTACAATGAGCAGTCCAATTTGGCGCTCAGGTGGTGTAACTTTTGCTGCACAGCCTAGATCATATACTCAGAAGATGAATAAGAAAATGTACCGTGTAGGTATTCGTTCTATTTTCTCTGAGCTATTGCGCCAAGATAGATTGGTTATAAGTGATGATATGTTACCAGAGTCTCCAAAAACAAAAGATATGATTGCTAAGTTATCAGTTGTTGATGCTAAGAGAGTTTTGATTTTGGTGGAGGAACTGACAGATAACTTAATTCTTTCGACACGAAACATTCCTTATGTTGAAGTAGCTACAGTAAGCAGTCTTGATCCAGTAACTTTGGTTTCTGCTGATAAAGTGATTGCTACAACAGCTGCGGTTAAACAAGTTGAGGAGCGTTTAGCATGAGTCTAGAAAGTAATAAATTAGCTAATATTATATTGGCGCCAGTCGTCTCTGAAAAGAGTACGCTTGCAGTTGAAGATAGTAATCGTTTTGTATTTAAAGTTCAAAAGGTTGCAACTAAACTAGAGATTAAAAAAGCAGTTGAATTAATGTTTGACGTTGAGGTTGAAACTGTTCAAGTTCTTAACGTTAAAGGTAAAATTAAGCGTTTTGGACGTGCTCTAGGTAAAAGGTCTGACTGGAAAAAAGCTTATGTAAAGCTTAAAGCTGGACACGACATTGATTTTGCTTCGGCATAATAACTTAATTATATAAAAACGGTAGAAAGCAATGGCTATTCTAAAATCTAAACCGACTTCCCCTGGCTCGCGATTTGTAATTCGTATTAAAAATGACGAATTACATAAGGGTAAGCCATTTGCACCTCTATTAGAAAAGAAAAGTAAAACGGGTGGAAGGAATAATCAGGGTAGAATTACTACTCGACACATAGGTGGTGGGCATAAGCAACATTATCGCATTATCGATTTTAAAAGAAATAAAACGGACATACCCGCTGTAGTTGAGACAATCGAGTATGATCCAAATAGAACTGCAAACATTGCATTGCTATTATTTAAAGATGGTGAGCGTAGATATATTATTGCCCCATCAGGAATTAAAGTTGGCCAGGAAATTATTTCTTCGGAAACCGTTCCTGTAAAGGTTGGTAACTGTATGCCTTTGCGTAACATGCCTTTAGGTTCAACAATACATTGTGTTGAGCTAAAGCCAGGTAAAGGTGCTCAAATTGCAAGAAGTGCTGGAACATCTGCACAATTAGTAGCTAAAGATGGAGTGCATGTGACGCTTCGTTTGCGTTCAGGTGAAATGCGTAAAGTATTGTCTGAGTGTAGAGCTGTAATTGGTGAAGTTTCAAACTCTGAACATAACTTAATTTCACTTGGTAATGCGGGTGCATCAAGACGTAGAGGAATAAGACCTACGGTTCGTGGTGTGGCGATGAATCCAGTGGATCATCCGCATGGTGGTGGTGAAGGTCGTACTTCTGGTGGTAGGCATCCTGTGTCTCCATGGGGAACGCCAGCTAAGGGTTATAAGACTCGTAAAAACAAACGTACTGACAAAATGATTGTCAGACGCCGTAATAAGAAATAAGGGGTGTAAATAGTGCCACGTTCAATTAAAAAAGGTCCATTTATTGATCATCATCTACTGAAGAAAATTGAGGTAGCGGTTGAGACGAATAATCGGAAACCGATTAAAACCTGGTCAAGAAGATCTATGATTAGTCCTGATATGTTGGGTCTGACTATAGCTGTTCATAATGGTCGTCAGCATGTTCCCGTGTTGATTTCTGAAAATATGGTAGGTCATAAGTTGGGTGAATTTTCTCCGACTCGGACATATAGAGGCCATATTGTCGACAAGAAATCTAAGAGGTAATGGTAATGGAAATTTCTGCAAAATTAAGTAATGCTCCATTAGCAGCTCAAAAAGCAAGATTGGTTGGTGATCAAATTCGTGGTTTACCAGTTGAAAAAGCGCTGAATACTTTAAAATTCAGTACTAAAAAAGCTGCAGCCATCATGGTTAAAGTGTTGGAATCCGCTATTGCAAATGCTGAACATAATGAAAGCGCTGATGTTGATGAGCTTTTTGTTTCTACAGTCTTTGTGAACGAAGGTACAACATTAAAAAGAGTTCGTGCGAGAGCAAAAGGACGTGCAAATCACATCCTTAAAAGAACATGCCACATAACAGTTAAAGTCTCAGAAGTCGAGTAGAGGTCTAAAAATGGGTCAGAAGGTACATCCTACGGGTATACGTCTTGGTATTGTCAAAGATTGGACATCAAGATGGTATGCAAATAGCCAGAACTATCCAATATTCCTACTTCAAGACTTGAAGGTACGTGAGTATATTAAAGGAAAGTTGTCTCATGCGTCAGTGAGTCGTATACAAATTAACCGCCCAGCTAATAACGCACAAATTACTGTGCATACAGCTCGTCCAGGTATTGTAATCGGCAAGAAAGGCGAAGATATTGATAAATTGAAAGTTGAAGTTTCAAAAATGATGGGTGTTCCTGTCAAGATCAATGTTGAAGAAATTAGAAAGCCTGAGTTGGATGCTACATTAGTAGCGGAAGGTATTGCTCAGCAGCTTGAAAAAAGAATTATGTATCGTCGTGCAATGAAGCGTGCTGTAACAAATACAATGCGCTTAGGAGCTGAAGGTATTAAAATTAATGTTGCTGGTCGCCTTAATGGTGCAGAAATTGCGCGTGGAGAGTGGTACCGTGAAGGTCGCGTTCCTTTGCATACATTACGTGCAGATATTGATTACGGTACGGCGGAAGCAAATACAACTTACGGGATTATAGGTATTAAAGTCTGGATCTTTAAAGGTGAAGTATTTGACATGGATGCGCATAAAGCGGCATCTGATAAATCAAACTCTAAAAAATAGTTGAAGGGAAAAGAAAATGCTTCAACCTAAAAGAACTAAATTTCGTAAGCAGCATAAAGGCAGAAATAATGGTATTGCTGTTCGTGGTTCATCAGTAAGTTTCGGTGAATATGGATTAAAGTCTGTTACTCGTGGTAGAATTACTGCCCGTCAAATTGAAGCTGCGCGTAGAACAATTACTCGCCATGTAAAAAGGCAAGGGAAAATGTGGATTCGAATTTTTCCTGACAGACCTATTACTAAAAAGCCTCTAGAAGTACGGATGGGTAAAGGTAAAGGTAGTGTGGAATTCTGGGTAGCAAATGTTAAGCCGGGAACTATGATGTATGAACTTCAGGGTATTCCTGAAGATTTGGCACGTGAAGCTTTTACTTTGGCAGCAGCTAAATTACCTGTTAAAACAACCTTTGTAGCACGGACTATAATGTAATGATAGCAAGCGAATTACGTCAAAAGACAAAAGAAGAGTTAAACGAGCTTTTGCTTGAAAAAGGCAAAGAGCAATTTAATTTAAGAATGCAAAAAGGTACTGGCCAGCTGTCAAGACCTGATCAAGTGAAGAAGGTGAGACGTGATATTGCCCGCATTCATACGATTTTAAATGAAATGGCGAGTGCATAAGCATGAGTGAAAAAGAAAAGAAAGTACGTACTGTGACAGGTCGTGTTGTAAGTGATAAAATGGATAAAACGATTGTGGTTTTAGTAGAACGTGTTATCAAATTTCCTATATATGGGAAGTACGTCAAAAGATCTACTAAATATTTGGCGCATGATGAAAGTAATCAAGCAAAAGAAGGTGATACAGTTTCTATCACTTCGTGCAGACCTTTGTCGAAAAATAAAACATACAAATTAGTTTCGGTGCTTTAAGTAACTAAGCTTTTTGTTTTGAAAAATTAATTGAAATAATTGGGATTTAACAATGATTCAGATGCAAACTAGCCTTGATATCGCTGATAACAGTGGTGCTAAAAGGGTCATGTGTATCAAAGTATTGGGCGGCTCACATAGACGTTATGCAGGTATTGGTGACATTATTAAAGTGAGTATTAAAGATGTTATTCCTCGTGGGAAAGTAAAAAAAGGCGAGGTATACAACGCATTAGTAGTTAGGACTCGTAAGGGTGTCCGTAGACCTGACGGTTCTGTAATTCGTTTTGATACCAATGCTGCCGTAATTTTAAATGCCAATTTACAGCCGATAGGCACTCGTATCTTTGGGCCTGTAACACGTGAATTGAGAGGTGAGAAATATATGAAGATAATCTCACTAGCTCCTGAAGTATTATAAGGTAGATAAAGATGCAAAAATTAAAGAAAGGTGACGAAGTCATCGTCCTTGTTGGTAAAGACAAGGGGAAGTTGGGTAAGGTTATAAACGTAATTGATAATGCTAAAGTATTGGTTGAGGGAATTAACCGCGCTAAGAAACATACTAAAGGAAATCCAAATGCTGGAGTTCAAGGCGGAATAATTGATAAGGATATGCCAATCAACATTTCTAATGTTGCTTTGTATAATCCTGAAACAAAAAAGGCTGATAGAGTTGGCTTCAGGTTTCTAGAAGATGGAAAGAAAGTCAGATATTTTAAATCTACAAACGAAGTAGTTGATGCATAAGGTATAAAAAATCATGGCTAGACTAGAAACAGAATATAAAGAAAAAATCATCCCAGCTCTGCAGAAGCAATTTGCATACAAATCAGTAATGCAAGTGCCAAAAATCTCTAAAATCACACTTAATATGGGTGTTGGTGAGGCAGTAGCGGATAAAAAAGTATTACAAGCGGCGCTTTCTGACATGGAGAAGATCTCCGGTCAAAAACCTGTTGTAACATTGTCAAGAAAATCAATCGCTGGTTTTAAAATTCGTGATGACATGCCAATTGGCTGTAAAGTTACTCTTCGTAGTGACAAGATGTACGAATTTTTAGATAGATTGATAAGTATTGCAATTCCTCGGATTCGTGATTTTCGGGGAATGAGTCCTAAAAGCTTTGATGGTCGTGGAAATTACTCCATGGGTGTGACAGAACAAATAATCTTTCCTGAGATTGATTATGACAAAATTGACACACTGCGTGGGATGGATATTTCTATCACAACCACAGCGGGAACAAATGAAGAAGGGCTTGCACTTTTGAAGCTTTTCAATTTTCCATTTAAGAACTAAAGGGCGTAAAAATGGCTAAGAAATCGATGATTGCACGTGAAAATAAGCGTACAAAATTAGTCGGTAAATTTGAAGCTAAAAGAAGATCATTGAAAGCAATTATCATTGATCCTGAAGCTTCATTTGAAGATAAAGAGACTGCAAGTATTAAACTGCAAAAACTTCCAAGAGATTCAAGTCCAAGTAGGGGGCGTAATCGCTGTCAACTGACTGGTCGTCCGCATGGTGTTTACAGCAAGTTCGGACTTAGCCGTAACAAACTAAGAGAAGCAACTATGCGTGGTGATGTTCCTGGTTTGCGTAAGGCAAGCTGGTAACTGGTTAGCGAGTTTTTGGAGAAATAATATGAGTATGAGTGATCCAATTGCAGATATGTTGACTAGGGTTCGAAATGGTCAAGCTGCAGGAAAGAAAAATGTAAAATTGCCTTCATCAAAATTGAAAGTGGCAATTGTTAGTGTATTAAAACAAGAAGGTTATATAACTGACTATAAGGTTGAAACAACTGATAGTCATTCAGAAATGACTATTGACTTGAAATATTTTCAGGGCAAGCCCGTTATTGATAAAGTAAAAAGAATCAGTAGACCTGGTCTGAGAATATATAAGTCTAAAGATGAGTTGCCGAAAGTTCTAGCAGGTCTCGGTATCGCTATAGTTTCAACTTCTAATGGTGTAATGACAGATCGTGCAGCTCGAGCAATTGGGCATGGCGGCGAAGTTATTTGCACTGTTTGCTAAGTAGTAGGTTATTTTATGTCAAGAGTTGCTAAAACGCCAGTCACCATTCCAAGTGGTGTCGAGGTTAAGTTAAACGGAAAAGATGTGACCGTTAAAGGAAAAGGCGGTCTATTATCTTATAAGTTACACAATGATGTCAGTTTCGAAATAAATGACAATGTCATTCAAGTAAAATGGAATGATGCTGTTAAAAAGGCAAATGCTCAGGCAGGTACAGCTAGAGCTTCAATTTCTAACATGATTGCGGGTGTATCTGAAGGTTTTGAGAAAAAGTTAACATTAATAGGTGTGGGTTACAGGGCATCAATTAAAGGTAATACACTTACACTAGCTTTGGGTTTTTCAAATCCAGTTGTATATCAGGTTCCTGAGGGCGTTACTGTTGAGGTTACTACTCAAACAGAACTGCTTGTAAAGAGTAATGATAAACAAAAAGTTGGACAGGTAGCATCAGAAATAAGAGGATTTCGTCCTCCTGAGCCTTATAAAGGTAAAGGTGTGAGATATACTGATGAGTATGTTGCTAGAAAAGAAGCCAAGAAGAAGTAGGGTGAGATAATGGATAAGAAAGCGGCTCGTCTAAAACGAGCATTAAGACAGCGCTGTAAGATTAAGCAGTTGGGTGTTAGTAAATTAACTGTTCATAGGACTTCACAGCATATTTATGCGCAAGTCATTAGTGAAGATGGTTCGGCTACTATTGCCAGTGCATCTACATTAGATGCAGATATTAAGTCTAGTGCTAAAGGTACTGGAAATTCTGGAGCGGCTACTTTAGTTGGTGCGCTTGTTGCCAAAAGAGCGATTGAGGCTGGTATAACAGATGTTGCCTTTGATCGTTCTGGTTTTAAATATCATGGTCGTGTTAAAGCGTTAGCTGAAGCGGCACGTGAAGCTGGTTTGAAGTTCTAGGAGAATATAATGGCTACATCAGGACCTCAAGGTCAAGCAAGTGCAGATGGCTTGCAAGAAAAATTAGTTTCAGTTCGACGTGTTGCAAAGGTTGTTAAAGGTGGTAGGGTTTTTGGTTTTGCTGCTTTAACAGTTGTAGGTGATGGTCAGGGACGAGTTGGTTATGGCGTAAGTAAAGCGAAAGAAGTGCCCATAGCGATTCAAAAATCACTTGAGCAAGCTAGAAAAAACATGCGTAAAGTTCATCTTAAAGATGGTACTTTGCAATACACAGTGACAGGTGAAACTGGCGCTGCAAAAGTATATATGCAGCCTGCATCAGAAGGTACTGGCGTAATCGCTGGGGGTGCTATGCGTGCGGTATTTGAAGTCGTTGGTGTTCATAATGTTCTTGCTAAATGTATTGGAACAAATAACCCGATCAATGTTGTTAGAGCAACAATTAAAGGCTTGTCTGAAATGAATAATGCTGAACAAATTGCTGCAAAACGCGGTTTGACAGTTGAACAAATAACTGGGTAGTCATCATGGCTGAAAAAAAACTAAGTATAACTATGACTAAAAGCAAGATTGGTAGACTTAAAAGTCACCAGGCTTGTTTGAAAGGATTAGGATTAAGAAAGATACGTCATACTGTTGAGGTAATTGATACTCCTGAAAATCGTGGAATGATCAATAAAGTATCTTACATGCTGAAAGTAGAGGAAGTGTAATGTATTTAAATACAATTCAGTCTGCATATGGTTCTCGAAAATTGCGTAAAAGAGCTGGTCGTGGTATCGGTTCAACGCTTGGGAAAACATGTGGGCGCGGTCATAAGGGGCAGAAATCACGTAGTGGTGGAATGCCTAAAGTCGGCTTTGAGGGCGGTCAAATGCCTTTACAGCGTAGATTGCCTAAAGTTGGCTTTACTTCAAGAGTTAAGAAGTATTCTTCACAAGTAACATTGTTTGAAGTTGGATCGCTTTCGGTTGATGTTGTTGACTTAAAGGCATTGGTAGATGCAAATCTTGTTCCTGCATTTGCTAAAACAGTTAAAGTGATACAGTCTGGTCAGATATCTAAATCAGTTACTATTAAAGGCTTAAAAGTAACTGCCGGAGCTAAGACATCAATTGAAGCCGCTGGTGGCAAAGTAGAGGTTTAAGTGAGTACTTCAAGAGCTGATATGGCGAGTAGAATGGGCGGATTTTCTGAGCTAAGGACTAGGTTGTTATTTGTACTTGGTGCTTTCGTTGTTTACCGTGTTGGGGCGCATATTCCAGTTCCTGGAATTGACCCTAAAGCTTTGGCTATCATGTTTGAACAGCAAAGTGGTTCAATTCTTGATATGTTCAATATGTTTTCTGGTGGTGCGTTGATGCGCCTTAGTCTTTTTGCTCTTGGAATTATGCCGTATATTTCTGCATCAATTATCATGCAGTTGATGACGGTTGTTGTCCCAGCAATGGAGCAGATTAAGAAAGAAGGTGAGTCGGGGCGTAGAAAAATTTCGCAATATACTCGTTATGGGACTGTTGTATTAGCTACCTTTCAAGCTATTGGTATTTCAATGGCGTTGCAAAATCAGACAGCTGGTGGTCTAGGTGTTGTTATTAATCCTGGAACAAGCTTTGTTTTTATCACTGCAATTACACTAGTTACTGGGACTATCTTCCTGATGTGGCTTGGCGAGCAGGTTACTGAACGAGGAATCGGCAATGGTATTTCTTTAATCATTTTTGCTGGTATTGTTTCTGGGCTGCCTTCTGCTATTGGCGGTACTTTAGAGCTGGCTAGAACTGGTGAAATGAATGGTGCATTTATTGTCCTGTTGTTTTTGGTTGCTATTGCAGTGACGGCTTTGGTCGTGTTTGTAGAGAGGGGACAGCGCAGAATTATTATTAACTACCCTAAAAGGCAGCAGGGTAAAAAAATGATGGCGGGGCAAAGTAGCTTTTTACCTTTGAAGATTAATATGGCGGGTGTGATTCCTCCTATTTTTGCTTCCAGTATTATTCTATTTCCGTCGACTATTGCTGGGTGGTTTAGTAGTAATGAAGGGTTTGGTTGGTTGCAGGATGTTTCTACAATGCTATCACCTGGGCAGCCAATTTATGTCCTTTTTTATGCAGCTGCAATCATCTTCTTTTGTTTCTTTTATACCGCATTGGTTTTTAACTCAAAAGACACAGCTGATAACCTAAAAAGATCGGGCGCATTTTTGCCTGGTATTAGGCCTGGTGTTCAAACAACTGTATATATTGATAAAGTAATGACAAGGCTAACTCTTGTTGGTGCTTTCTATATAACCTTGGTTTGTTTGTTGCCTGAGTTTATGATTGTTTATTGGAATGTTCCTTTCTATTTTGGTGGGACTTCATTGTTAATTATAGTTGTAGTGGTGATGGATTTTATATCACAGCTTCAGACTCATATGATGTCTCAGCAGTACGATGGCTTAATGAAAAAAGCTAAGCTAAAAAGATAATATATAATCTCTGCAAGGTATTCCTTGTTCTAAGGAAGAAGATTATAATGTCTTGTTTGAGGGATACCCTGGTCATTGTGCTGGGGGTTTTATTTTTAAATTTAATTAATTAAGAGGTAAGTGCTGTGAAAGTACGCGCATCTGTAAAGAAAATTTGTAGAAATTGTAAAGTAATAAAAAGAAAAGGCGTTTTACGCGTTATTTGCAAAGACGGGCGCCATAAACAGCGTCAGGGTTAGTTTTTTGTTGCGCAGAATATGCAGTCATGCTATGATTGCGCACTTAACTTTAGAGTACCGAAGTAGGAGTATCTAGATGGCACGTATTGCCGGAATCAATGTAGCAGACCATAAGCACGCAGAAATTGCCTTAACAGCAATCTATGGTGTTGGTCGCCAAACTGCCAGAAACATATGTAAACAGGTTAATATAGAGCCGGCAGTTAAAATTAAAGAGCTATCAGAAGAGCAGCTTGAGTCAATTCGTAAAGTTTTAACTGGATTGGTTGTTGAAGGTGATCTTCGTCGTGAGGTGTCGATGAACATTAAGCGTTTGATGGATTTAGGTTGTTATCGTGGTATTAGGCATCGGAGAGGTTTGCCATTGAGAGGGCAGCGGACAAGAACGAATGCTCGTACGCGTAAAGGTCCTCGTAAACCAATCAGAAAATAAGATATTCAAGGCTTAAAAATGGCAACTCAAAAACGTGTTAAAAAACGTATAAAAAAAGAAATTGCAGATGGCATCGCCCATGTGCATGCAACTTTTAACAATACAATTGTAACCATCACTGACCGTAAAGGTAATGCTCTTTCATGGGCAACAGCGGGTGGTTCTGGATTTAGAGGGTCGCGTAAAAGCACACCCTTTGCTGCACAGGTCGCAGCTGAAAGAGCTGGGAACGTCGCTCTTGAATATGGAATGAAAAATTTAGATGTTATGATCAAAGGTCCTGGGCCTGGTCGTGAATCTGCAGTTAGATCATTAAATAATTTAGGTTTTAAGATTAGCAATATCGTTGATGTTACACCTATTCCTCATAATGGTTGTCGTCCACCTAAAAAACGCCGCGTTTAAAATTCTTGGAGTAGTGTGTTATGGCAAGATATCTTGGCCCAACTTGTAAATTAAGCCGTAGAGAGGGAACTGACCTTTTTTTAAAAGGTAGAGGAACTTCTCTAGAGGGAAAATGTAAATTAGATCAGAGACCTGGACAGCATGGTACTGCAAGAACTAGAAACTCTGACTATGCCTTGCAGTTACGTGCAAAGCAAAGAATAAGAAGAATTTATGGTGTTTTGGAGAAACAATTCAGAAACTACTATAAATCTGCTGATTTAAAGAAAGGTGCGACAGGTACAAATCTTTTAAATCTTTTAGAGTCTAGATTGGACAATGTTGTATACCGAATGGGGTATGCCTCAACTAGAGCTGAAGCTCGTCAATTGGTTTCGCATAAATCTATTTTAGTGAATGATCAAATTACTAATATTGCTTCATTTCAAGTAAATGTTGGTGATGAAATTAAGATTAGAGAAAAAGCTAAGAAGCAGCAACGTATTGTTGATGCGCTTTCTGTGACTGAGCAGTATGGTTTTCCTTCTTGGGTTGAAATGAACATCAAAGAAATGGCTGGTGTATTTAAATCATGTCCTGATAGAGAAGAATTAGGTGCTGATATGAATGAGCAGTTGGTTGTTGAGCTTTACTCAAAATAATTCATACTGAGAAATAAATTATGCAGAATACTATTGCTGGTCTACTTAAGCCTGAGTTGGTTGAGGTTGTCAGTCATAACATAAATCATTCTAGAATTGTTATTGAACCATTCGAGAGGGGTTTTGGCCACTCTTTGGGAAATGCTTTGAGACGTGTAATGCTCTCATCTATTTCTGGTTGTGCGGTTACTGAGGTAGTGATTGAGGGTGTTCAACATGAATACACTACAATCGATGGTGTTCAGGAAGATGTAATTGATATCTTATTGAGTCTAAAAAACCTTGCAATTATCGTGCATTCTAAGGATGAGGTTGAGTTAACTTTATCTAAATCTGGTGCTGGTGTTGTTACTGCGGCAGATATTGATTTGCCACATGATGTTGAGATTGTTAATCCTGATTTGGTCTTGGCTCATCTAACAGATTCTGGCAAGCTGGAAATGAAGCTTAAAGTCGAACGTAATAGAGGGTATATTCCTGCTAGCGTTCGTAAAGAGGAAAACTCAAATTCACTGGTAGGTGTTTTGCATATTGACGCTGCTTTTAGCCCAGTTGTTAAGGTTGCTTATACCGTTGAAAGTACACGTGTTGAGCAGCGTACAAATTTAGATAAACTTATCATCGAATTGGAAACTAACGGTACTGTAGATCCTGAGGAAACAGTAAAGTTGGCCGCTACAATCTTGCATGACCAGTTATCTGTTTTCGTTGACTTTGAAAAAGTTAATGATAAGGTTATAGAAGAAGTTGTTCCTGTAGAGCCTGAGTTTGACCCTGTCTTATTAAGACCTGTTGATGACTTAGAGTTAACTGTTAGATCTGCTAATTGCTTGAAGGCTGAGAACATATTCTATATTGGTGACTTGATTCAGCGTACAGAAGTTGAATTGTTGAAAACACCAAATCTAGGTAAGAAGTCACTTACTGAGATTAAAGATATATTAGCGTTAAAAGGTTTGTCATTGGGAATGCGTCTTGAAAATTGGCCTCCTGAGAACTTGATCGATCAAGGTCAAACTGGTATTTAATTAAAAAGGTCATAATAAATGAGACATCGTAAATCTGGAAGACAGTTAAATAGGAATAGTAGTCATCGTAAAGCTATGTTTAGCAATATGGCTACTTCTTTATTTTCACATGAGTTGATTAGAACAACATTGCCTAAAGCTAAAGAGCTTCGTGGTTTTGCTGAGCCTATAATTACAATGTCTAAAGAAGATACTGTAGCTAAAAGAAGAATGGTTTTTGCTAAATTACGTGATCGTGAAGTGGTAACTAAATTATTTAATGAGTTAGGGCCTAGATATAGCACTCGTCCTGGTGGTTATGTAAGAATTATAAAGTGCGGTTTTAGAACCGGTGATAAGGCCCCTATGGCTTATGTTGAGTTGGTTGATAGACCTGAAATAGAAGTTGCTGATGAAGATTAGATCTTCTCTTTAATGAAACATAAAAAAACCGGTTTATGCCGGTTTTTTTATGTCTGTAGCTTATTATTTACTTTGTTAGGTTTGGAGTCTGCCCAATAATGGTTATTGAGCAGTGGTGAGGCTTATTTTTCAAGTAAGTCTATTTTGTCTTCTTTACCATTCCAGTCTTCTGCACTTTCTGGTGCGTCTTTAACTTCTGTGATCACCGGCCAGGATTTTGCTAATTCTTCGTTTAAAGCGATAAACTGCTCTTGTCCTTCGGGAAGTTCGTCTTCAGCAAAGATAGCGTTTGCTGGGCATTCAGGTTCACATAATGTGCAGTCAATACATTCGTCAGGATCGATAACTAAAAAGTTTGGGCCTTCGTGGAAGCAGTCGACCGGGCAGACATCGACACAGTCAGTGAATTTACATTTGATACAGTTTTCTGTAACGACAAAAGTCATGGTTCTATCCAGTTTTTTCTAAAAAGTAGGCATATAATATCAGAAAGAGCTTGGAATTAGCCAAGTATTTGATATTTGTAAGTTGTTGTTTAATCTGCGCTGGCGCTAGTAAATAATGAGAAGAATTTGTTTTTACCAGATGTAAGTTTGCTGTCTTGAGTGTTTCTTAAGGCGGTGAGGGCTTCTTTTTTTAATTGCTTGTCTGCATATTGTTGGTGTTGCCTTATAGGAGCTTTTAGTGCACGTTTAAAGTAAATTTGTGCATTTTTGGTATTATCTTGTGATAGCAAGTAGTCGCCATAAAAATAGTTGGAATCAATGCTTAAAGGATTGATTTCAAGGGCTGTTATAAATAGTGACTCTGCTCTTTCGTTGTTGCCAAAGGATATTGGCCAGCCAGGAGTCATGTAGTATAAAGTTGCTAATACGACGTGTGCAGCTCCTTCAAGTGCTTCTGGTTGGGTTTTGATGCAATGTTCTAACAGCTCCTTTGCAGTATTGATTGATTCTAGGGCCTTAAATGGAGATTGGTGCGCGGCATTTGTAGCAAGTAGAATGGCTTTCCATATGAGGGGTTCTACTGCTTGAGGGTTTTTGGTTGATAGGTCTTGAGCTCTATTGATAAGCGCAGGGTAATGAGCCTTCTGCTGGCTGCTATTTTCTGCATAGTATATAGTTGCCCAGCGAGACTCAATTTGATTTATCTCGGCTGTTATGCTGCTGGCAAATAGATTGCTAGTTAATAGTAGCAAAAAGGCAACAAAGGTTGTTTTTTTCATACAGATAAATATATAGCATATTTATCTGTAATACAAATGTTATTTTATAAGTCGCCTTTCCAATTCTTGTAAGGGTTTTTGCTTAATGAATTATTGTAATACCTTAAGTCATCAGTAACTTCTTTGCCCAGCCATTCTGGTTTTTCAAATTGCTCGTCAATTTTTTGTAATTCAACTTCTGCAACTATTAGGTCTGCGTTATCTCCTGTAAATACATCAATCTCCCAAAGGTGTTGCTTGTATGTTACAAAATGTCGAGTTTTTTCTACTAGGGGCTTTTCACACAGTGTTTCTAGAATTTCAGTTCCTTCTTCTAGTGGGATTTCATATTCAAACTCTTTTCGGAAGGTACCAATGGTTGCGCTTTTGATATTTAGCCAAGCTTTGTTGCTAGATATTCTTATTCTTACAGATCTTTTGTCATCACTGATTAAATAACCTTGTTTGTATTCTGATGACCTTTCTATATGATTTTTCCATTGATTATTTGCGATTAAAAATTTATGCTCTATTTCATCTGCCATTGTTGTTAAATAATTAATTTGTTTAAGAAGGTGGTTATGAGTATATTTTGTGCTTATTTTACTTTATTTAATTGAAGGGCAATGATAAAGTATAATTACTGAGAGAATTACTAGGTTTTTATTTCCTCTCAATTATTTTTTAACGCTTGATGGAGACATTCATGACTATTGAATTACCTGCTTTACCTTATGCTAAAGATGCGCTTGCGCCACATATTTCTGAAGAAACTTTAGAGTTTCATTATGGTAAGCACCATCAAACATATGTAACAAACCTAAATAACTTAATTGCAGGCACTTCTTTTGAAGATGCTTCTCTTGAGTCTATTGTTGCTCGTTCAGAAGGCGGTATGTTTAACAATGCTGCGCAAATTTGGAATCATACTTTTTATTGGAATAGTTTGTCTCCAAACGGTGGTGGTGCTCCGACTGGTGCATTAGCCGATGCTATTAATGCTAAATTTGGCTCTTTTGACCAATTCAAAGCTGAATTTGCTAAATGCGCAGTTACTACTTTTGGTTCGGGTTGGGCGTGGTTAGTAAAAAATGCTGATGGTAGTCTAGGGTTGGTTAGTGCTAGTAATGCTGCTACTCCTTTAACTGGTGATCAAACACCGATTTTAACATGTGATGTTTGGGAGCATGCGTATTACATTGATTACCGTAATGCTAGACCTAAATACTTAGAAGCTTTTTGGTCTTTGGTTAATTGGGAATTTGCTTCTGCTAATTTTTCTGCTTAATATTTAAGCTAAAAAATCAATAGCCGCTTCTTCCTGTAGGGAGAAGCGGTTTTTTTATGTCTGTTGGATTTGTTTAGAGTTTGTTACTGCCACCCTTAAGGCATAAAAAAACCCGCTTAATTACTTAAGCGGGTTTTTATTAAGAAT
>CAZMQH010000003.1:8367-30671 GCA_964568245.1 uncultured Methylomarinum sp. | reverse complement strand
TTAGTTGCTTCTGCTGTTATGGGAGCCCTAAGTAAAGAAACAACCAACAGTTCTGCTTTAGGAGGGGTTGGTAATCTGGATATATCTAGCCTTTTAGGGGGAGGGGATTCAAGCTCTGCTATGGGTCTGGTAAGTTCATTTTTAGATGCAGATAATGACGGGGATATAACGGATGATTTATTAAAGCTAGCTAAGAAATTCTTTTAAAGACTATTTAACTAAGGAAAATTATAATGGGAATTTTTGATTTTGCAAAAGAGATAGGTAGTAAGATTTTTAATAGGGATGCTGAAGCGAGTGAGAAAATCACTGAGTAGATTGAAGATAACAATCTAGGAATTGAAAACCTTACAGTGGCTTACGATAATGGATAACTGTTATATTTCTTCCTTCCACAATAAAGTATTTGTTATCTACAAAGCTGTGCATCTATTATAAGCAATGTATAATAGTAAGGTTTTAGATGCTACTTTTAGAAAGCCACCTTTATCATAAAGGCTTTAAATTTACCTGGAATTAAAGTCATAATAATTATAAGAAATACTGTACAAGAATAATTAATGAGTCCATTACAGAAAATATACGAAAATAGTATTGCCTGGGCTGAAAGAATCAAGCAACATAAATCTAATTTTTTTTCGGATCTATCAAAACAGAAGTCAGCTGAGTATTTATGGATTGGCTGTTCTGATAGTCGAGTTGTTACTGAACAATTAGGAGGGTTACAGCTTAGTGAATTGTTTGTTCATCGGAATATTGCAAATGTTGTCATACCAACAGACTTAAATTGTTTATCTGTTATTCAATTTGCTGTTGAGGCTTTAAAAGTTAAACATATTATTGTTTGTGGGGGAGTTAAGGTTTCAATGCAATCAGTTGAACATGGACTTATTGATAACTGGCTATTCCACATTAAAAGTGTGCATCAAAAACATGAAGAGGAATTGTTATCTATCACTGACGAAACTGAGCGCGATGTTTATAAGCCAAATTTAAATATACTGAAAAATGATTTAAGAGAAGGGAACTAGTATTAATATTCAACAATTAAATACTAAATTTGGGCTTTCAGGACAAGTCAATTTTATTGTAGTAAAAGGTGGATTACACTTTATACATGTGCAAAATAAAAAAGCATCAGCTTTAATATCCATTTATGCAGGGCAAGTCTTATCTTTTAAACCTGCCAACCAAGTAGAAGATATTTTATTTTTTAGTGATAATGCCTTTTTTACAGAAGGGAAGGCCATGAGAGGTGGTATTCCTATTTGTTGGCCTTGGTTTGGGAGTGCACCAGAAAATAAAGGTCACCCAGCACCCGCCCATGGCTTTGTAAGAAATAATAATTGGGATGTTTCATCTGTTGAAATACTAAAAAATGGTGATACAAAAGTAAAGCTTGAATTCACTGACAGTAATATAACCCCAGAAGTATGGCCTTATCATTTTTATCTATCATTAGAAATTACTATTGGTGATTCTCTAACTTTAAATTTGGTCACGCGAAACACTGGGTATCAAGTTTTTTCAATTACTGAGGCGCTACATACTTATTTTAATGTTGGAGATACATCTCAAGTTCATATTTTAGGCTTAGAAAAAACTGAGTATTTAGATAAAGCAGAAGAATTTGTACCTGTTTGCCAGCTTGGTGCAATTACCGTTAACGATGCGATGGATCATATTCATATTAGTGAAGGTCGTAATATTGCTATTATAGACCCTGTTTTAAAGCGAAAAATCAATATTACTTCATCAGGCAATAAAAATGTTGTAGTCTGGAACCCTGGCCCAAATGGTGCTGAAAAAATGCAAGATTTAAAAGCCGAAGATTATAAGCGTTTTGTTTGTGTTGAAATTGCAAATACTGCCACAAGTATTGTAACCATAGAGCCAGAAAGTGAGTATAGTATGGTGACTAATTATAGTGTTGAGGCTATTGAGTAGCGTTCATCACTTAGGTGATATTCACAGAAATCAACTTAGAACAGCTAATTTTTAGCGCATGGTTTACGCGGTCAATTTATCAAAAACATGACCGCGCGAAGCAAAAAACAGATTTAATGTAAAATTATTTTGTTGTTCTCGTCTGCTTCCATTTTTTCTTTCTATTTGATTTTTTAGCTGCCTTTTTTTCTTGGGTAATAGTCAGTTCAGCCAATTCTTTTTCAACTATTTCTGGCCTTTCCAAGGTGATATTTCCAATAGAACCTGCACGCAATTCAGCAATTAGAATTTTACTTGTTTTCTCAATATCAACTTGTTTTCCTGCACGTAAACAGCCTCGTTTCCGGCCAATAGCTTCCATTAGTTCGGTTTCGTTACCAGGCGTTGATTCCAGCTGAAACCGACTCTTTAATTGCTCTGGGTAGAAATCTAATAAGTATTCCGCTGCAAAAAAAGCGATGTCACTATAGTCAATGGCTGTATCTTTTATAGCACCTGTTACCGCAAGTCGATAGCCACTGTTTTTGTTTTCAACATTAGGCCAAAGTACTCCAGGTGTGTCAGATAAGATAATATTATTATCCAGTTTAATGCGTTGCTGGCGCTTAGTTACAGCGGGTTCATTTCCCGTTTTTGCGATAATACGATCCGCTAAAATATTAATGATGGTAGATTTTCCAACATTGGGGATTCCCATAATCATAGTTTTTATGGTTTTGTCATTACTACCTTTTTCAGGGATCATTCTATGACAGAGCTGGGTAATCTGTTTTATTTTGTCGGGTTGCTGAGTAGTAACTGCTAACGTTTTCACCCCTTGTTCTCGTTCAAGATAATTTTGCCAGAGTAGGGTCATTTCAGGATCTGCTAGGTCGGTTTTACTGAGTATTCTGATGCAGGGTTTATTCCCTCTTAGCGTAGCGAGTAAAGGGTTCTGACTACTAAATGGAATGCGTGCATCTAGTACTTCAATAATAAGGTCTATTTTTGGAAGTACTTCTTTTATTTCTTTGTTGGCCTTATGCATATGACCGGGGTACCACTGAATATGCATGATATTTGTTTTTTGATAAAAAATCTTATTTTACTACGTTATAATGTTGCTCAGTTAAAAATGAGCAACAGTTGATGGAAACAATATTAAATGTACCGCAAGGGACGTTTGAAATACAGCGCTTACCCCATAGAAAAAATGAAAAATTAAAAGCGTGGGATGCAGCTGATGAATATTTATTGCAGTACATATTTGATAAGGATATGCTGTCGGCACAAACTAGCTTGCTCATTTTAAATGATAAGTTTGGGGTATTAGCAACCGCTTTAAATACCTTTAACCCTGTAGCAGTTTCTGATTCTTACTTATCTCAACAAGCCACGCACCTAAATATAAAGACTAATGGTTTATCTACAAATCTAGTTAAACTGAATAACTCTTTAGATTGGCCAGATCAGTTATTTGATCTGGTATTGGTTAAAGTACCAAAAACTTTGGCGTTGTTAGAGGATCAGCTTATTCATTTGCAAGCATTAATCACCGAGAATACAACGGTTATTGCAGCCGGAATGGTTAAAGCAATGTCAGCTAATGTCTGGCTGTTAATAGAAAAGTATATTGGCTCAACAAAACCCTCTTTAGCCAAGAAAAAAGCGCGATTAATATTTGTTGATGTTGAATCGAAAGCCCAAGTCAATAACCCATATCCTATTTATTATTGTTTAGAAAATACAGATTATCGTATTTGTAATCATGCCAATGTATTTTCTAGAGCAAGTTTGGATATAGGCACACGGTTTTTATTGCAACATTTACCCACAAATACCACGGCAAAAAATATTGTCGATTTAGGCTGTGGAAACGGGGTGGTTGGATTGATTTTGGCGGAATCTCATCCTTTATCACAGATATATTTTATAGATGAATCCTTTATGGCTGTAGCTTCAGCCAAAGAGAATTTTTCACAAGCATTCCCAGGTAGATCAGCTCAATATTATGTAGTTGATGGATTGACTGAATTTAATCAAGAGTCAGTGGACTTGGTTGTTTGTAATCCGCCGTTTCATCAGCAAAACACAGTAGGTAATCAAATAGCATTATTCATGTTTAAACAATCATTTAGAGCCTTAAAAAAAGGCGGGGAGTTATGGGTGATTGGAAACCGCCACTTAGGATATCATGTAGATTTAGAGCGTTTGTTTGGCAAGTGTATTAAAGTTGCTGAAAATAAAAAATTTGTTATTTGGCGGGTTACTAAATGAGTGAAAAAGAGGATGTTAGACAGGTGGTATTAGATACTGAAACCACCGGACTTAGCCCAAGGGATGGTCATAAAATCATTGAGATTGGTTGTGTTGAATTAATTAATAGACGTTTAACTAAAAATACCTTTCATGTTTATATTAATCCGGATAGAGAAATTGATGCGGGGGCTATTGAAGTACATGGGATAACAAATGGATTTTTACAGGATAAGCCTAGGTTTCATGATATTGCAGATGATTATTTAGCTTTTACTAAGGGGGCAGAACTCATTATCCATAATGCACCATTTGATGTGGGTTTTCTAAATCATGAGCTGGCACTGTTACCAGGGGAAATTACTACGGTTGAAGAGCAAAGTACTATTTTTGATACCCTGCCTTTTGCCAGAAAGAAATATCCTGGTGCAAGAGCAAGTTTAGATGCTTTATGTAAAAGATTTGGAATAGACAATAGTCATCGTGAATTGCATGGAGCGCTGTTAGACGCTGAGATTTTAGCTGAAGTTTATTTAGCTATGACGGGGGGGCAATTTTCCCTAATGGATTTCAATAACAGTGATACCGTTAAGAGTCAGGGAATTGTTAGATTGTCAGCTGATAGGTCAAAACTAAAAATTATTTCCTGTTCTGAGCAGGAGCTGGAAGCTCATGTGTTGCGGTTGGAAGCAATCGAAAAAGCAAGTGGGCAGTGTCTTTGGGGTGGTGATTAGCTGCTTCTGTGAGGTTGAAGTTCTGAAAATTATCAAATCCTAAATGAAAGTTGGGTTTCAATTATGACTTGAGAATAAGGGGGTATCATTAACCTGACTTTCAAGGTGAAAGCCAGGTTAAATTATTTAATTATTCTGAAGGCTTGTTTTTTCCTCTTCGAGAAAATGATCCCATACGTTTTTTGCCTTTTGCTTTTTTGACTAAAGCAGGATCCATAGCTGAAATATTAAGCTGCTGACCAGCAACTCTAACTTTTTTCAATTCTTGGAACAATTCTTTAGGCATGCCAGCAGGTAGTTCAACAGTACTGTAGTTTTCTTCAATTTTAATTCGGGCAATATGGTCGCCGTCTATTCCTGTTTCATTAGCAATAGCGCCAACGATGTTTCCAGGTTTAACCCCGTGGCTATTTCCAACTTCAATTCGATATAAGTCCATTTTTATATCTGAGTTACGTTCTTTATTACGACTAGGTCTACGCTCACCTCTATCGCCCCTATCATTTCTATCGCCACGATTTCCTCGGCCGCGAGCCGGAGGGTTATTATCGCTACGCTCTCTTCTTGTTGATCTTTTTGGAAGGTCTTTGATAAGTAAAGGCGTCTCGCCCTGAGCCATTTTAGCTAATGCTGCTGCAATATTATGAGCCGGTACATCATGTTCGGCTTGATATTGTTCAACTAGTTGAGTGTAAAAGCTTAATTCATCTGCTGCAAGGGTATCAGTAATGCGTTGTTTGAAGCGCGAAATTCTTGCATTATTGATATATTCAGTTGAAGGGAGTTGCATTTCTTCAACTTTTTTCTTGGTCGCTCTTTCAATATTACCTAATAAGCGTCGTTCTCTTGGTGATACAAATAATATGGCGTCACCTGATCTTCCCGCACGTCCCGTTCGTCCAATACGGTGAATATAAGATTCAGTATCATAAGGGATATCATAGTTTACAACATGAGTAATGCGCTCAACATCAAGTCCTCTAGCGGCAACGTCAGTAGCAATTAAAATATCAAGCTTGCCACTTTTTAAATTATTGATGGATCTTTCACGTAATTGCTGTGACATATCACCATTAATAGCGGCTGTTGAATGGCCTCTTGCTTCTAATTTTTCAGCTAATTCTATAGTCGCGGTTTTGGTGCGGACAAAAATAATCATCCCGTCAAACTCTTCAGCTTCTAGTATCCGAGTAAGGGCATCAAGTTTATGAGTCCCACTTACCAGCCAATAGCGTTGACGTATATTGTCAGCTGTTTGGGTTTTTACTTTTATGGTAATTTGTTCGGGATTATTTAGATATTTTTGAGCGATTTTCCGAATAATGGTAGGCATTGTTGCAGAAAAAAGAGCAATTTGTCTTTGTTCTGGGATTTGGTCAAGAATCCACTCCACATCATCAATAAACCCCATGCGTAGCATTTCATCAGCCTCATCAAGAACAAGTGTTTTTAGCTTGTTGAGCTTTAATGTGCCTTTGCGCATATGGTCCATAACTCGACCTGGTGTGCCAACAACAACATGGGCGCCACGTCTAAGTTGACGTAACTGGATGCTGTAATCCTGTCCACCATAGATGGGAAGAACATGGAAGCCTTTTAGTTTGGAAGCGTAGCCTTGAAAAGCTTCAGCAACTTGAATCGCTAACTCTCTAGTAGGAGCCAAAACAAGAACTTGAGGATCTTTTTGAGAAAGATCTATATTGGACAAAATGGGTAAAGCAAAAGCAGCCGTCTTTCCTGTTCCTGTTTGCGCTTGTCCAAGTACGTCCCTACCGTCTAACATGAACGGTATAATTTGAGCTTGAATCGGAGAAGGTGTTTCATAGCCAGCGTTTTCAACGGCTTTTAAAACAGGCTCAGATAGAGCTAAATCTTGGAAGGTGGGTAACGAAGAATCATTTTCGGACATAAAATACCTGAATATAAAGAGCAAACAAAACACTAAATCTTAATGTAACCCATTATTTTACAATAAATGTAATATTATTGCAAACGTTTGAGTTTGGTTAAAATGATTGTTCTGGTGTTTCATTTAAATTAGCATTGCTCATCAGTCTATTTGTACAATGAAATTTTTTCAACTAAACTACATAGAATCAGTTTTCGTTTTTAAGGATATTTTCGTATGATTCCAGTTGTTCTATCTGGCGGAAGTGGCACACGCTTGTGGCCCTTGTCTCGCGGCCAACACCCTAAACAGTTTTTACCTTTGGTTTCTGATCGATCCATGTTGCAAGAGACGGTGTTGCGATTGCAAGGTTTAAAAAACTTACAAGCTCCCATTGCCATTTGTAATGAAAATCATCGATTCATGATGGCTGAGCAATTGTGGGAAATTAATATACCTCCTGCTGCCATTATATTAGAGCCTGTTGGGAAAAATACGGCGCCAGCTGTTGCAATGGCAGCTTTAGCCGTAAGTTCTCCAGATGACATTTTGTTGGTTCTACCTGCTGACCATGTGATTGCGGATGTGGTTGCATTTCAAACTGCTATTAAGCAGGCAGAAGAATTGGCTGAGGAAAATAATTTAGTCACCTTTGGTATTGTAGCAACTGAGCCTGAAACAGGATACGGCTATATTAAAGGGGGGAATAAAAAAGGAGAGCATGCTTTTGAAGTTGCTTCTTTTGTAGAAAAGCCCAACTTGGAAACAGCAAAAAAATATCTTGAAAGTGGTGAATATTTCTGGAATAGCGGTATGTTTGTGTTTAAAGCTGGATGCTATCTTGAAGAATTGGAAAAATATAACCCTGAAATGTTGGCGGCTTGTAAAGAAGCCTATAAACTGGCAGAAGTGGATGCGGATTTTATCCGATTGGATAAAACTAGTTTTTCTAAGTGTCCCGCTGATTCAATAGATTTCGCCATTATGGAGAAAACAACTAAAGCGGTTGTCGTGCCATTAGATGCGAAATGGAATGATGTGGGCTCATGGTCAGCATTATGGGATGTGATTGATAAAGATACTGAAGGTAATACCATCAATGGAGATGTTGTTACTGTTGATACTCGCAATTGTTTTTTACACTCTAGTCATCGACTTGTTACCACGGTTGGTGTGGATAATTTGGTTGTTATTGAAACCTCCGATGCGATTATGGTTGTTTCTAAAGATAAGGTGCAAGATGTTAAGGCTATTGTAAATAAATTAAAAGCTGAGAACAGGCCTGAATCTGAGTTGCATAGAAAAGTTTACAGACCTTGGGGACACTATGATTCAGTTGATAAAGGGGAGAGGCACCATGCTAAACGCATCGTCGTTAACCCGGGGGCAAAGTTATCAGTGCAAAAACATCATCACCGAGCTGAACATTGGGTTGTGGTGAAAGGCACTGCATTAGTCACAAAAGGGGATAAAGAAATGTTATTAACTGAGAATGAGTCTACTTATATTCCCTTAGGTGTTGTGCATTGTCTTGAAAATCCAGGAGTTATACCTTTGGAAATGATTGAAGTCCAGTCCGGCAGCTACTTAGGGGAAGATGATATTGTCCGTTATGATGATAGATATGGTCGTGTTTAGTTGGTTTTTATGCTGGGAAAATTTTTTTTAGTGAATTAAATGAAGGAATGAATGCCGTATGAAAATAAATAAAAAGATTATAAGCCATTTTTTTGTATTGTTTATCTTGGTTATTTCTTTTAAATCTGCTTTAGCAACCTCCTTAGTGGATATTATTGCGGTGACTAAAAAATCGGTGGTTGCTGTGGGAACTTACATGCCTAAGCGATCACCCAAAGCTGTCTTTTTAGGTACGGGGTTTACTATTGGTGACGGTCGTTTTATCGTCACTAATGCTCATGTTTTACCAAAAAAAATGGATGCTAAAAGTATTGAAAACGTGGCTATTTTTTTTAGGCAAGGTAAACAGGTTCGTATGATAAAAGTATCAACGGTTGCCGTTGATAAAGAACATGATATCGCTATTTTAAAATTGCTTACGGGCAGGTTACCCGCTATGGAAATCAGTGAATCTACAGTTAAAGAAGGCCAACTCATTGCTTTTACTGGCTATCCTATAGGTATGGTATTGGGGCTTAATCCAGTAACACATACGGGAATAATTTCTTCAATTAGCCCAGTGGTACTGCCTGTATTAAATGGTAGACAGTTAAATGCAAAATTATTAAGACGCCTAAGAAATCCTTATAATGTGTTTCAACTAGATGCAACAGCCTATCCTGGAAATAGCGGAAGCCCTGTTTATAATACGGAGACAGGAAAAGTGATAGGGATTATTAATAAGGTATTCATTAAAGAAACAAAAGAAACTCTTTTATCTAAACCTAGTGGCATAACCTATGCCATTCCTATTAGATATTTAAACGATTTATTAAAACAACATAATTTAAAGTGAAAGCAGAATGATTCGAGTATTTAGACATTACTTATCCAGTGCATATATAGGCTTGTTTTTTATAGAGTTTATCATGTTGTTTTTTGCTATGTATTGGGGGACTGATCTCCGTTTTCTTTACACCTCTTCTTGGTATTCCGATGAGTATATTATCCTTTCTAGTACTATTTTTTCTGTCGTAGTCACAACATCTAACGTTGGCTTAGGTTTGTATAGACGCAGTTTAAGTTGGGATGACTTTCATTTGCTTTCTAGAATTGGTATTAGCTTTACTTGTTCATTGTTAGTATTGCTAGTTATATATTACTCTTTCCCTGAATTTACTATTGCACGAAGTGTCTTGGTTTATTCCTTTGCAATGGCTTTATTAGGCATGTTGTTTTGTCGATATGTATTTTATGCCTATGCAAAACGCTCAAATTTACGAAAAAAAATCCTAATTATAGGCGTAGGGAATAATGCGAGTAAGTTGGTCAGTAGTAATGATGAATATATTCATCGGGGCTTTGAAATTACAGCATGCCTAAATTTAAATGATGCAGCTGTTTTAGTTAATAATAACAACACCATTATTTCAAAATATAAAAGTATTTTATCAGTTGCTATAGAGCATGATATAGATGAAATTGTGATGGCGTTAGATGATAGGCGCTGTCAATTTCCAATGGATGATTTACTTGACTGTAAAATTCATGGTATTGATGTAGTTGATCTGTTAACTTTTTATGAAAGAGAAAAATCAATGATAGATTTAGATAATATCTATCCAAGTTGGTTTGTTTTTTCAGATGGCTTTTCTACCAGTGGATTGAGAAATTATTCAAAAAGATTGGTTGATATTATCGCTAGCTCCATTTTGTTATTCGTCAGTTGGCCCTTTATGTTTTTAGTTGCTTTAGCCATCTATATCGAAAGTGGTTTTAAAGGGCCTATTTTGTATAGACAAACTCGTGTAGGAGCATTCGACAAAGACTTTGATGTTATTAAATTTAGAAGTATGCGCACTGATGCCGAGTTGAATGGTGCGCAATGGGCGCAAGAAAATGATAGTAGAGTGACGCGAGTGGGCGCTTTTATCAGAAAGGTAAGGTTAGATGAATTACCCCAAATATGGAATGTATTTAGAGGAGATATGAGTTTTGTAGGGCCGAGACCTGAAAGGCCAAAATTTGTTGATCAGTTTGATAAAAATATCCCTTATTATCGAAAAAGACATCGTGTTAAGCCTGGTATTACTGGCTGGGCCCAATTATGTTATCCCTATGGTGCAAATGAGTATGATGCCATTCAAAAATTACAATATGACTTATATTATGTAAAGAATTATAGCTTGTTTCTTGATCTTACAATTATAGTTCACACAATTGAAATAGTATTGTGGGGAAAAGGCGCTAGATAGCTTTAATCATGGATATTTGGTTGATCTATGTCATAAAAACACTGGTATTACCTATTGCCAGTTTATTACTACTTTCGTTTTATGGCTGTTTTTATGTATTAAAAAATAAGGGTAAAGGAGGGGGATTATTAATTACACCTTTATTGTGTTTGTTTGTATTAAGTTTACCTGTTGTTTCAATTTCATTAGGACTACTTCAGCAGAAATATTCAGCATTAGATTATTCTGTCGTTGCGAATATTAAACCTCAGGCTATTGTTGTTCTTGCCGGTGGAGTTAGCAACTTTTCTCCTGAATTTGAAGCAAGCATGACGGTAAATAGTCGAACATTAATGAGAGCTAGATATACCGCTTATTTAGCTAAAAAAACTAAATTACCTATATTAGTCAGTGGTGGCAGTGTTTTTGGAAATAATAAGGAAAGCGAGGCGACTATTTTGGCTGCCTTATTGCAGGATGAATTTAATGTACCTGTGAAGTGGATGGAAATGAAAAGTAGAAACACAGCCGAAAATGCAATTTATTCCAAAAAAACTCTAGCTAAATTTAATATTCAACGCATACTTCTAGTCACACATTCAATGCATATGAGTAGAGCTGTTGAACAATTTAAACGTGTGGGCTTAATAGTTATTCCTGCACCTACTTCATTATTTCCTCCGCTTAAACTTAACATCTTTTCATTTTTACCTTCAGTGAGTGCTTTGGAAATGAGCACGATGGCTATTCATGAGTGGCTGGGTAAAACTTGGTATAGGCTAAAATATTCATGATACCTAGGATTTAAAGTGATGAAAAAAATAACTATCATTTTGTTATACAGTTTATGGGTGGTTTTTCCATCGTATGCCCAGCAAATTGAGCTGTTAGACGATGCTGTTAAGACAAAAAATGCTACTAAGGAAGATCAAAAAAGTATTTTTTCTGATTGGGAGCTTACTGGAAAAGTTAGCTTTGAAGAATTAGGTTTTTTTCATCAGGGTTTAAGTTCTTATCAACATCAGAATTATCTATCAGGAAGCATTGAGCCAGAAATTTATCGTGAATGGGATGAGGGAAAACAAAGCTTTACCTTTTCTCCATTTTTTAGATATTCCCAGCATGATAGCCGCCGCACCCATTTTGACATTCGAGAACTCACCTGGTTATTATCTGAAGATAATTGGGAGTTGCGGGTAGGTTTTCGCAAAGTATTTTGGGGGGTTACAGAAGGTATTCACTTGGTTGATATTATTAATCAAACAGATTTTATTGAAAATACTGATACTGAAGATAAATTTGGCCAACCTATGATTAACTTAGCCTTAATCAGAGACTGGGGAACCCTAGATTTATTTATTTTACCTGGTTTTAGGGAGCGTAGTTTTCCAGGGAAAGAAGGGCGGCTAAGAACTTTGCCAGAGGTCAGTGTTGGTGATGCTGAGTTTGATCGGCATGGCTTTGAAAAGCATATGGCCTATGCTATCCGGTGGTCTCAAGTTATAGGTGATTGGGATATTGGGCTTTCGCATTTTTATGGGACTAGCCGTGAACCGATTTTCAAACCGCAAGTTTCTCAATCAGGTGCAATATTATTAATACCTTTTTATGACTTAATCAATCAATCAGGCCTTGAACTGCAATTGACTTATGAAGACTGGATTGTTAAGCATGAAGGGATCGTACGTTCGGGTCAGGGGAAAACCTTTTATGCTATGTCTACAGGTATTGAATATACTTTATTTGACCTTTTTAGTACGGGGTTAGATTTGGGGTTTGTAGCCGAATATATGTATGACACAAGGGGAAGTGGTAATTTTTTCGCTCCCTTTCAAGACGATATTTTAACTGCGCTACGTTTTGGTTTTAATGATGTGCAAGGCACAGAAGTTTTAGCGGGTGTTATGTTTGACCGCACCAATCATTCTAAATTTTATAATATTGAGGCAAGTAGGCGGTTTGGCGATAACGTTAAGGTCAATATAGAGTTAAGATTATTTAGTGGAATATCTAACACAGATCCAAGTTATTCAATGCGTGATGATGACCATATCAGAATGGAAATAGCGTACTATTATTGATTTGGGAACGTGCATGAAACAACTTCACGATTTTTAACTTGTCTTTTTGCTCCAGATGGAATGATCTCATTCGTTGCGTAGCCAGCTATGTGCCTCATGAAATCATTCCATCTGAAACAAAAATCCTATGTTATAATTTCGGGAAGTTATTCCATACACGTTCCTTAACTTGATAATCGAAAGACATCCGATTCAATTGATCCATCCGAAAAAAGAGAAAAAACTCTATAGCCAGGTTTACTTTCATCCACAGCGTAATGAGCACTCAGTGGTTTAAATTGGAAGCAGGTCGAAGGGGTACCAAAGATCAGGATATTATCTTGTTTTGATTGCATTTCTTGGTGGATATGACCACAACTAACTATCTTAACTTGAGGGTGTTTTTTAATAATTGAAAACAGTTCATCACTATTTTCAATCGTCATGGTGTCCATCCATAGACTAGCCGTAGGTATCGGGTGGTGATGTACTGCAATCAATGTGTTTAATTTAGGCTCTTTCTCTAAAGCATCAGCTAAATAAGTAAGTTCTGAGGAAGCCAAATAACCTCCATTAGACTTTGGTTTTTTACTATTGAGACCGATGATTTGCCAGCTTTTAAATACGCTTTGTTTATTACAGTTTACCTGCTTATCAGTAAATAATTTTAACATTAAGTCGACATCATCATGATTACCAGGTAGGCAAACCGTAGGGGTAGAGTATTTTTTTAGCGCTTGAAATATTCGCTGATAACTTGCTTGGCAAGCATGCTGAACTAAATCTCCAGTGACTAAAAGTAAGTCGATTGAATTATAAGCTTGGTGTATATGCTCAAGTACTTGCTTAAATGTCTTTTCAGTTTCCACACCTGCCATTAGCTGGCCTTCTTCGGCGAGAATGTGTAAATCAGTTATTTGAACAACAGTTAATGGCTTATCCATGTTAGATTTTTTTATACAAAACTTTGGCATTTCTTTTGTAGTTATAAAATTCTTTACGTTGCTCAGGTAACGATTCTATATCCGTTGATTTAAACCCACGTTCGATAAACCATTGTATGGTCTGGGTAGATAAAACAAATAACATATTGAGCTGCTGTTTCTTGGCTTTTTTTAGTAAATGATCTAGTAAGTGATTGCCTCTGGCAGACTTTTGATAGTCTGGATGCACTGCAAGACAGGCTATTTCAGCTGATTTATTATCTTGCATTAAGTGATAAGCGGTACAGCCAATAATTAAACCATCGCGCTCAATAACAAGATAATCGTTTATTTGCATTTCTAGCTTTTCTCTTGAGCGTTTAACTAGGATACCTTGTTGTTCAAGAGGTTTTATTAGTTCTAATATACCTGCAATATCCCTTAAACCTGCTGAACGAATGAATTCAAATGGAGTTGCACTAATAAGTGTCCCTGTTCCATCTCGGGTAAAAAGCTCTAGTAATAAAGCCCCATCAATTTTTCTATCAATTAAATGCACTCGCTGCACACCTTGTTGGCAACTTTGTATCGCTGCATTTAATGAATTAGCGAGGGTGTCAGTTATTTTTTGTTGAAGAAAACATTTGGCTTCATTGGTGGTCATTTGATTGATTAATTTTTTATCTTTAGTGCAGCTATTTTCAGTTAACAGAATTAATTTTTCTGCTTTTAAAGCAATAGCCACTTGAGTTGCAACTTGTTCTGCTGCAAGATTAAAGACTTCACCGCTGGGTGAATAGCCAATAGGGGAGATTAAGACTACATTATCTTGATCTAATTGCTGATGAATAGCTGCATGCTCTATGCGGCGTACTTTTCCTGTATGTTGATAATCAACACCCTCAATAATCCCCATAGGTTTAGCAGTAATAAAATTACCTGAGGCAACTTTAATTTTAGCACCAGCCATTGGAGAATTAGCAAGTCCCATGGAGAGTAATGCTTCGATTTCCACACGAACCAATCCAGCCGCTTCTTTTACACATTGTAAAGCCGAGTCATCAGTGATTCGTAAGTTTCTCTGGAAATTAGAGCTAATGCCTTGTTGCTTAAGGCGTAAGTCAATCTGTGGGCGAATGCCATGAATTAAAACTAAACGGACGCCTAAACTTTTTAGCAGAGAAAAATCGTGAATAAGATTGTCACAATTATCTATAACTGTTTCGCCACTAAAGAAGATAACAAATGTTTTGTTACGGTGGGCGTGAATGTAGGGGGCTGAGTCTCTAAACCAGTTTACAAAATGAGTGGGTGTAATTGGCATAGTTAGATGGGAAGTAAAATAATCTTTAAAGGGAATGGTGGGCATTGCCCACTCCCTGCCTGCAATACTTTAATTGTCAGTTACTGCGCCTGTAGATGCAGAGCTAACTAATTTTGCATATTTAGCTAATACACCGCGAGTATATTTTGGTGTGGGTTGTTGCCATTTTTCTAAGCGTCTAGCAATTTCATGCTCATTGATATGTAAGGTTAATTCTTTAGTTTCGGCATCAATAGTGATTTTGTCACCATTTTTAACAATGGCTAAAGCACCACCTACATGGGCTTCTGGAGTGATATGCCCCACAACAAAACCATGTGTCCCACCAGAAAAACGACCATCAGTAATTAAAGCAACATCTTGGCCTAAGCCTTTTCCCATAACCGCAGAGGTAGGCGAAAGCATTTCTCTCATACCTGGGCCGCCTTGAGGGCCTTCATAGCGAATAACAATGACATCACCTTTAACAATATCGCCATTAAGAATGCTTTGCAGAGCTTCTTCTTCAGCTTCAAAGACTTTAGCTGAACCGCTGAAAACCAAGCCTTCTTTGCCCGTAATTTTAGCAACTGAGCCTTCAGTTGCTAGGTTGCCGTATAAAATAGCCAAATGACTATCTTTTTTAATCGGGTTATCGAGTGATCTGATTATATCTTGGCCCTCAGGATAAGGTTTAACATCAGCTAAATTTTCTGCTAATGTTTTACCTGTTACGGTTAAGCAGTCACCATGTAATAAGCCCTTATCTAGTAATATTTTCATTAGCGGTTGAATGCCGCCAATCTCGATAAGCTCAGCCATTTGGTAGTGGCCACTAGGTTTTAAATCAGCTAGCATAGGTACATTGGCCCCGATGCGAGTAAAATCATCCAGAGTAATGTCGACGTTAGCAGCATTTGCCATGCCTATCATATGCAGTACAGCATTGGTTGAGCCACCTAAAGCAATAATGATAGTAATAGCATTTTCAAATGATTTTTTAGTCATAATGTCGCTAGGTTTAGTATCATTTTTCAATAACTCTAAAACAGCAGCGCCAGCACGTTCACAATCAATTCGTTTATCTTCTGAAACAGCAGCTTGAGCCGAACTGTTTGGTAAGCTCATACCTAAAACTTCAATAGCTGATGCCATGGTATTAGCTGTATACATTCCGCCACAAGACCCTGCACCTGGGATTGCTTTTTGTTCAATTGCTTCCAATTCTGCATCATCAATTTGGTTGTTTGCTCGGGCACCAACGGCTTCAAATACAGAAACAACGTCTAGTTTTTTATCTTTATGACAACCAGGTAAAATAGTACCGCCATAAACAAAGATAGCAGGGCGGTTTAAGCGTGAAATGGCAATCATGCAACCTGGCATGTTTTTATCACAACCACCGATAGCGACAACACCATCAAAACCTTGACAGCCCACAACGGTTTCAATGGAGTCTGCAATGACTTCGCGAGAAACTAAAGAATATTTCATGCCTTCAGTACCCATAGAGATACCATCAGAAATAGTAATGGTGTTAAAGATCACTGCTTTACCATTAGCATCATCAACCCCTTTAGCGGCATTGTCCGCAAGGTTGTTAATATGCATATTACAAGGAGTTACCATACTCCATGTTGATGCAATACCAATTTGAGGTTTTTTGAAATCCTCATTTTTAAAGCCTACTGCGTGTAGCATTGCACGACTAGGAGCACGCTCCATACCATCAACAACTAAAGATGAAAATGCACGGGTGTTTTTATCACCTGAATTTGCCATGAAATTATGTCCTAAATATATATGTTTGAAAAGGTTGTAGCAAAATGCGCTCTTTTAACCTGCAGCCTTGTATCTTTTACCTGTTCTAAAAGGTATCCCAATTACTGGTTTTACGACGCCAGCTTAATTTTGGCAAAATAAAACCTAAAATAACTCCGAATAAAGACAGTATGCCGCCATACAAAAACCAGTCTTGATTAGCGCTATCCTTTAGCATTTGGTTTTCGTGTGAAACCTCTTTTAATTCATTGCTTAATGAAATTATTTTTTTTCTGGATTGGTCTCTATCATGTTTTAACTGTACCGCATTTGCTGCAGTTTGACGTAAATCATTAAGCTCTGTACTTAATTGGTCGCGCTCTTGAGATAATGACTGGTTAGAACTTAAAGTTTCATTATTGTTGCCTTTTAATTCAGCTAGCTCTTGTTTAATGAGTTCAGATTCTTGCTGTAAGGTTTCTAGTTTTATATTTGCTTTATTTAAATACCATCGACTAATAGGATTTTTTAAAGTGTGTCTAGTTAAGATATACCCTTCGACACCACTGCTAGTACGCACTTTGCTGTAATGGGTATTGTTATTTTCACTAATCACCGTTAAAGCAGTCCCACTGGGAATCATTTTTAGGATTTTACTACGGTTACTTTCACTGCTTCTTAGCGTATATTTCATGCTATCAGTGACATAAACAGTTTTTGCATGAATAACAGAGCTAAAACTTAAGAGTGTAATTAAGCTGATTAATATTTTTTTCACAGATGAATTTTTCATAGATTTATTTAGCAAGTAATAGTTCCAATAATGCTTTTTGCGCATGTAATCGATTTTCAGCAGCATCAAATACTACACTTTGTGAGCCATCAATAACTTCAGCAGTGACTTCTTCGCCGCGATGAGCAGGCAGACAGTGCATAAATAAAGCATCCTGATTTGCTGTTTGCATTGCAGTATTGTTTACTTGAAAATCCTTAAACGCGACTTCTCGTTTTTTTTGTTCATCTTCTTGCCCCATGCTTGCCCATACATCAGTAACAATTAAGTCAGAGTTTTTAGCGGCTTGCTTGGTACTGTTAAAGAAAGCGATACGACTACCTGCAGCATCAACTATTTCCTGATTAGGTTGATAACCTTCAGGGCAGGCAATATTGAGTTTAAAATCTAAAACACGAGCAGCATTGATATAGGAGTGGCACATATTATTACCATCACCAACCCAAGTCACCGTTTTGCCAGCAATATCACCTCTATGCTCAAAATAAGCCTGCATATCAGCCAGTAATTGGCAGGGGTGTAATAACTCAGTTAAACCATTAATAACAGGGACGCTGGAATATTTTGCAAAGGTGGTCACCGTTTCGTGTGAAAACGTGCGCAACATAATGCCATCTACCATGCTTGAAATAACTTTTGCGCTATCTTCAAGAGGCTCTCCACGCCCTAGTTGGGTATCTCGAGGGGATAAAAATAAAGCACTACCACCAAAGTGAGCCATTCCTGCTTCAAATGAAATACGAGTTCTTGTTGATGATTTTTCAAAAATCATAGCTAAAACCCGGCCTTTAAGTGGTTGGAAGCTTGGTTTTCTATTGTTTTTTAAATCTGTGGCTCTACTGATTAAGGAGCGAAATTCATCGCTTGATAAGTCGAGTAGGCTAATAAAATGTTTAGGTTGCATCATTTTTGACAGCGAGTTGTGAATTCTTCAATGAGTTGTGACAAAATTTCTGTCAGTAATTCAATTTGTTCTGAATTGATGATTAAAGGCGGTAATAAACGTATGGTTTTTTCCGCGGTTACATTAATGAGTAAGCCTTTTTCTTGTGCTATTTCAACTAATTCTGCACATGGAAATTCGAGATCTATGCCAATCATTAAACCTTTGTTTCTAATATTGGAAATAAAGGGGGTATTTTTTAATTTATTAATTAAGCGGGTACATATTTCAGAACCTTTTAACTCAACTTGCTCAATAATATTGTCTTTATCAAGCGTGCTAAGTACAGCGAGTGCTGCACTGCATGCTAAAGGGTTTCCGCCAAATGTTGAGCCATGTTTTCCAGCCGTTAATAGTGTAGCCGCCTTACCTCGGGCAAGACATGCACCAATAGGAACACCATTACCTAATGCTTTTGCGACAGTGCAAACATCAGGAATGATTGAATTATGTTGATAGGCTAAAAATTTTCCTGTTCGGCCTATTCCTGTTTGAATCTCATCAAGCATCATCAGTAAATGATGCTCATTACATAATGTGCGGATTTGGTTTAAATAATCAGCAGCGGGAATATGTACACCGCCTTCACCTTGTATAGGTTCAACAAAGATAGCGACTATATTACCATTGTTAATAAGGGCTGACTGTATCGCAGCTATATCGTTGTAGGGAATATGGACAAACCCTTCGACCAGAGGAGAAAAGCCTTCTTGAACTTTTGGATTGCCTGTTGCGCTCAAGGTTGCAAGTGTTCGACCATGAAAGCTTTTTTCCATGACTAACACGCAAGGTTTTTCAATGCCTTGGTCGTGACCATATAAGCGGGCAATTTTTATCGCCGCCTCGTTTGCTTCTGCACCAGAATTAGAAAAAAAGACATTATCCATGCCACTTTTATCAACTAATTGATCAGCTAAAAGTTCTTGAGAGGCTATGCCGTACAAATTTGAGGTGTGTAATAGTTTCTTACTTTGTTCGCAGATAGCTTTATGGACAGCAGGGTGAGCATGTCCAAGATTACAAACAGCAATCCCAGATAAAGCATCAAGATAACGTTTATTTGATTGATCCCATAGCCATACGCCTTCACCTTTTTCAAAGGTGACTGGTAATCGTCCATAGGTTGGCATTATATGACTAGTCATTCTATTTAATATTGTTTGACGAAATGAAAAAATTCGTAGAAAAAACATTCCATTATATCGACTACAAAAAAACTGGCAAGTGTGTTTTTATTTGAACTTTTCAGTTTAAAGGTTTTTATCTGAGATAAAACTTGATAAAATTACTGGGTTTTTAATGTTATTGAGTAAAAAGTAATGGATGTAATCGAACGAATCAAAGATCAACTAGGTAGCCATGCAATTGTTTTATACATGAAAGGTTCACCGGACTTTCCTCAGTGTGGATTTTCTTCACAGACTGTTCAAGCTATAAAGGAGTGCGGTGTACAGTTTATGTATATCAACATATTTGAAGATATGGAAGTGAGAGAAGCCCTAAAAGAATATTCAAACTGGCCAACCTACCCACAACTCTATGTTAAGAGTGAGTTAGTAGGTGGTTGTGATATTATTATGGACTTACATAGTAAAGGTGAGTTAAAAGAAATATTAGAAAAGGCAGTTTAAGTAGCTGGTGACCTTAAAGTGCTCGTCCCTTGGTGGGAGAGGGTTGGTTGGGTAAAATATAGATCTCTATTTCGCATTTTTTATCTTAAAAACGAAAGTTGAAGAAGTGAATCATTTGATTCCCCTCATCCAACCTTCTCCCTTTGGAGAAAGCTTTTAGCTTTTAACTTGGTTTTCATCCATCTCTTTCCAACGATTTACGATAATGCAAAATAGCTTTGCTGTTTGTTCAGCATCATAAAGTGCAGAATGTGCTTTTTCGCTATCCCATTCTAAATCGGCTGCTTTGGCTATTTTGGCTAAAACAGTTTGACCATAAACTAGGCCGCCTAATGTTGCGGTATCAAAACTACTAAATGGATGGAAAGGGCTACGTTTATGTTTGGTTCTTGCAATGGCAGCATTAAGAAAATTAATATCAAATGCGGGGTTATGACCGACTAAAATTGCACGAGTACATTCATTTCGTTTTACCGCTGTTTTGATGGGTTTAAATAATTGAGTTAAGGCTTCTTTTTCATCAACAGCCATCCGAAAAGGGTGGTATGGGTCGATACCAGTAAATTTCAAAGCTGCCTCATCAAGCTCAGAACCATTAAAGGGATTAATGTTATAGGCGTGTGATTCTGTGATGTGTAATAAACCTTGACCATCTGGCTCAACAATAACAGCTGCTATTTCTAGTAAGGGATTTTTTTTTGCATTGAATCCAGCTGTTTCAATGTCAACAATAACAGGAAGATATCCTCTAAAACGTTTACCTAAGGGTGTTGGGTTTGTATCCATTTATATGTATTTTAAAATAAAAATAAAGTTTGCACTATGTTTGTGGGCGTAAATTTAATATCATCCTACCACTAGTATTAGATTAGGGAGTGATTTCTGTCTCGGTATTTATTTTTATTATGAATTAGAATATTTAATTCAAGGGATTCTCGATTAAGTTACAAGCAGGAGGTGTCACTTAGCCATGAATTCTTTAAATAAAATTAGTCAACAAATTAATGTTTAGTTAATGAGGAGTAAAACATGTCGAATAAAAAATCTAAAGTGTTAATGGGGGCAGTGTTAGTCGCTATGCTAAGTGGTTGCGCAACAACACAGGTTACTGATGAACGTGACCCTTGGGAAGGCTTGAATAGAAAAATCCATTCTATGAATGAAAATTTAGATGACTATGCTATGAAGCCTATTGCTAAAGCTTATCGCTGGATTACCCCTGGTTTTGTAGATCAGGCTATCACCAACGTATTCAGTAATATTGATGATATCGGTGTCACTATTAATGACGCATTACAAGGTAAATTCTCACAATCAGGTCTGGATTTTTCACGTTTTATTGTCAATACCACGGCGGGACTTGGTGGATTAATTGATGTTGCTACCATGGTTGACTTAGTTAAACATAATGAAGATTTTGGTCAAACATTAGGCTATTGGGGCATTCCAACCGGGCCTTATATGGTTTTACCTTTCTTGGGGCCTAGCTCAGTTAGAGGCTTTGCTGGGTTGGTAGGGGATACAGCAATGGATCCAACATCCTATTTTACTTTTTACATTCCTGGAAGTGTTTTTTTTATTACAGCAACTACCAATGCCGTTAAATATACTGATATTAGAGCAGATTTTATAGGTGCGGATACAACAGCTGAAGAAGCAGCAGTTTTTGGTGGATATGAATTTTATAGGAACTCATATCTTTCTAAAAGGGAATCTTTGGTTGCTGATGGTGTTGAATCAGAAACGGACGATTTACTTCTAAATGAAGAATAAAAACTTCTTTAAGGAATGTGTATGGAACAACTTCCCGAAGTTATTCCATACACATTCCTAAGTTACTTAGAATTTAGCTTGCTAAAAATAATTGGACTTGATCAGAGCGTCCTAAATATTAATTTAATGATTGACTAGATATTGTAAATAAATGGGAATACAGGAAAATTACGAACAACTACCTCTAAAGGATTTTACTGAAAAAGCCTACTTGGATTATTCCATGTACGTTATTTTAGATAGAGCATTGCCACATATTGGGGATGGCTTAAAACCTGTACAAAGGCGTATTATTTATGCGATGTCTGAACTTGGGTTAAATGCCTTAGCTAAATATAAAAAATCAGCAAGAACGGTTGGAGATGTATTGGGTAAGTACCATCCTCATGGTGATTCAGCTTGTTATGAGGCCATGGTTTTAATGGCTCAAGACTTTTCCTATCGCTACCCCTTAGTTGATGG
>CAZMQH010000003.1:0-8267 GCA_964568245.1 uncultured Methylomarinum sp. | reverse complement strand
AGGCCATGGTTTTAATGGCTCAAGACTTTTCCTATCGCTACCCCTTAGTTGATGGGCAGGGCAACTGGGGGTCACCTGATGACCCTAAGTCTTTTGCGGCCATGCGGTACACTGAGTCCAGATTAACCGCTTATGCTCAAACTTTGTTAGCAGAGTTAGGACAAGGAACGGTTGATTGGGTTGATAATTTTGATGGCACAATGAAGGAGCCTACCTTATTACCAGCTAGATTGCCCAATGTATTGCTTAATGGGACCATGGGAATCGCAGTAGGGATGGCAACTGATATTCCTCCGCATAATTTACGCGAAGTGGTGGGTGCTTGTATTCAGCTTATTGATGAGCCAGATACCAGTATTGAAACCTTAATGACCTATGTCAAAGGGCCAGATTATCCTACGCAAGCAGAAATTATTAGCTCTGCTGAAGATATAAATAAGATTTATACCACCGGTAATGGTTCTGTAAAAATGCGAGCACAATATGAGCTAGAAGATCATCATATTGTGATTACCGCATTACCTCATCAAGTTTCAGGTGCAAAATTATTAGAGCAAATAGCGGCTCAAATGAATGCCAAAAAACTACCGATGATTGAAGACTTAAGGGATGAGTCAGACCATGAAAATCCAACGCGATTAGTTATTATTCCAAAGTCTAAACGGACTGATATCGAACCTCTTATGTCTCATTTATTTGCGACCACAGACTTGGAAAAGAATTTTCGCGTTAATATGAATATGATTGGCTTAAATGGTAAGCCAGTGGTAAAAAATCTACGGGATATTTTAGTTGAATGGCTACAGTTTAGAACGGAAACCGTTCGCAGACGTCTGCAATACAGACTTGATAAAGTCTTAGCTAGAATTCATATTTTAGATGCTTTATTAATCGCTTATTTAAATATAGATGAAGTGATTGCCATTATTCGTGAGTATGACAAGCCAAAACCTGTATTGATGGAGCGTTTTGGTATTTCAGATATCCAAGCCGAAGCTGTTTTAGAGCTTAAGCTAAGACATCTTGCAAAACTTGAAGAAATGAAAATTCGAGGTGAGCAAGAGGAATTAGAAAAAGAACGTAAGGCACTAGAAAAAACTTTAGGCTCTAAGCGCTTACTTAATCGCTTGATTAAAACAGAATTAGAACGTGATGCTGAAAAATATGGTGATGATAGGCGTTCGCCCATCGTATCAAGAAAAGCATCAAAGGTTTTAGATACGACGGCATTGATTAATAACGAGCCTCTAACCATTGTTATGTCACAAAAAGGCTGGATTCGTGCAGCTAAGGGGCATGATATTGATGTACATAGCCTAAATTATCGTTCAGGTGATAAATATTTAGATTCAACCAAAGGGCGGTCAACTCAGCCTGTCTATGTTTTAGATTCAACTGGACGAGCTTATACGCTTACCACGCATGACTTACCTTCCGCACGTAGCCAAGGCGAGCCATTAACGGGGCGATTAAAGCCACCGTCAGGCTCCTTATTTACCCATTTGTTTTCAGGACAAGCTGATGATTGGGTTGTACTGGTCAGCAGTGCCGGTTATGGTTTTAGAGTGCAAATAAAGAGTTTTCAATCTAAAAATAAAGCAGGAAAAGCGGTTATTACTTTGCCCACTGGTACCAAGGCGCTGGTACCAGTCGCGGTTGAAAATGATTCGGATTTGATCGCAACTGTTACCTTGCAAGGAAGGTTGTTGATCTTTCCTGTATCAGAGTTGCCAGCCTTATCGAAAGGAAAGGGGGTTAAGTTAATACAAATCCCTCCCGCTCAGTTAAGCTCAGGTGAAGATGAGGTTATTTCTGTTGCAGTGATTCCAGAGGGAGGTACTGTAAAAATATTATCGGGTAAACGACATTTAACCCTTAAAGGCAGTGATATAGAAACTTATTCCGGTAACAGAGCTAAAAGAGGGACGCCTTTACCTCGTGGTTTTCAGAAAGTTGATGGATTAGAACTTAATACTTAAGCCTACCTGTTGTACCTCCTTATCCTATCAAGGATAAGGAGGATTTTGAGTGATTATCAATAAAATTGATATTAATTCCCGCCTAACAAACTCAAAACCATCTTTTTTGATTGGTTCCCTTGAGCAGCTGCAAAAATACTTGCTTTTTCTAGCACCTGTGCTTGTATCATATTTGAAACTTCTTGAGCAATATCGGCATCCGAAATTCTACTTCTTGATGCTTGGCTGTTAACTGAAAACTGTTCTGCATTTGAAACTGCAACTCCCAACCTATTTTCAATCGCTCCAAAGTTTGACGCTTGTTTTGCCACTGCTTCTAGATCAGTATCAATTTGTGTAATTGCCAATTGAGATGATTCGGCAGTTGATAGATCAATAGCATTTCCTCCTTGGTCTGAACTAATAGAATTTAAACCATCAAGAGATTCAAGGTTTACAGCAATTTTATTACCACTATCCGCATTTCCACCGACTTGAAATGAGATGCTTTTATCCGATGAAGGAAAGATTGATTGCCCACCAAAAGAAGAGGATTCACTAATCTGGGTATTTGCCTGAGATAATTGATTCACTTCAGCCTGAATAGCGCTGCGATTAGTGGTGGTAGCATTGGCTGATTGCACAGCTAGTTCACGCATTCTTTGTAGATTTGAAGTTATTTCGCCAAGTCCACCTTGTGCAGTTTGCGAAAAAGAAATTCCATCGTTAGCATTACGAATACCCTGATTAGTACCATTAATTTGCGCAGTTTGACGCTGCATAATGGCAAAGCCCGCAACATCATCTTTAGCACTATTAATGCGTAGCATTGAAGAGAGTCTCTGAATAGCTTCATTCTGGGACTTTTGAGCATTGCCAATACTTCTTGATGAAAAACTATTGGGCGAATTGATTGAAAAGGCCATAGGGATCTCCTATTTATCTTGTGTAAATAGAGCGTAGCATAGACAAATAGATAATGTAGTGACAGAGGTCACGATGCTCTTCAATCAGCATAATCAGGAGTGTCATTAACCCGATTCAGGTTAGGTTGGTATTAAAAACAAGTTTTTATACTCCTTAGTTACTTTGCCAAACCTTACCACTCATGGGAGCGGGGACAAAATAAAAATGCCAATGGGCTTTTGAGGCAATACTTTCCGAAGTCTATGGTTTTAGTTGATATTGCCTATGAAGAAGTTAGAATAGCCGTTCATAAGTTAAACTCCAGACCTAGAAAATGTTTGGGATTTAAAACACCTTATGAGGTGTTTTTTGAGAATACTGGCTAAATTAGCAGTGGTGCACTTATGAGTCGAATCCACCGATAATAATCAGATTACTTTGGAAGAGTTACAAAGTAAATATCCTGAGTTGACCAAGCAAGGAATAACTAAGTGGTTGGCGATTCTAGTTGAGGAAGAGTTGATTGTTAGAGAGGGTAGAATGCATTTGTATCATTTGGTTTGAATAAATTTTGGATGCTGGTTGCTATGTGCCAATTAGAATAAGGTTGCTGTATTGTTGCTTGAAATGTTGAAAGATAGTCGAATAAAGTAAGTCATGTTTAAACAAAAAATTTAAAAAAACATAAGGAGAGTAGATGTCTACATTGTTAGAATTATTATTAAAAGGAGCTAATCCGAGTTCTATTACGGATTTTTTTTTCTGGCTTATTATTGTGAGTTTAATCATCGCTCTCTGGTGTCGAAAAACAGGAAAATCCCCTTCTTATGTTAACTATTCGGCAACCTTATTAACGTCTTTAGGTATTTTAGGTACATTTATAGGTATTGTGGTTGGGCTTCTTGATTTTAATGCTGAAGATATAGATGGCAGTATTGCTTTGTTATTAGCAGGGCTAAAAACAGCGTTTATTACCAGTTTAGTGGGGATGTCTGCTTCTATCATTTTTAAAGTACTGGGAACATTTAGTGTATTTAATCAAACTGAAGAGACTGAATTACAAGATGTTGGGGCTGATGATGTGTATAGAGCCATTAATGAGCAAGGGCGTTTGATGCTTGAATCCTCTTTGGTTCAACAAGAATTATTGGCGGACTTAAAACGGGCTATTGCTGGCGGTGAAGACGATACTTTAGTCAGTCAGGTAAAGCTGTTACGTGGAGATGTGAATGATAACCATAAAACGGCAAAGGCAATGGATGAGCGTTTGGCAATTATTCAGACTGTGAGCACTGAACAACAGCAAACTTTCCAACAATTTTCTGATAAGTTATGGCTTAGATTGCAAGATGTTGCAGATACCATTGCTAAGTCAGCCACTGAAGAGGTGATTAAAGCCTTGAAGGATGTGATTACTGATTTTAATAATAATCTAATTGAGCAGTTTGGTGATAACTTTAAAGCACTAGATGAATCAGTTAAAAAGTTAGTGGTTTGGCAGGATAATTACGGACAGCAGGTTGATGAAATGGTCGCGCAATATACATTAGGTGTTGCTGCTATTAATCAGACTAAGGATTCTGTCAGTATTATTAGTGAAAAATCTGCACATATTCCTGAAACTATGAATAATCTGCAAAAAATCATGGAGGTCAATCAGGAGCAAGTGGAAACATTAGGCGGACATTTAGTTGCATTTAAAGAGATGAGAGACCACGCGGTTGAGGCAATTCCTGTTATTCATGATCAAGTGAAGATCATAGTGGGGGATATTGGAAAAGCCGTTGATACGGTTAAAGCAGGGTTTGTTGAAAGTACAACTGATTTTAAGGTTGCTGTTAAGGAAACCAACCAAAGTTTAACTGTCACTTCTGATGAAATTGGTAAACAGAATGAGGCTATGCGGGTGGAGCTAACACGTAGTGCTGATGCAGCTAGTGAGCATTACCAACAATTACTAGTAAAAACAGATTCATTTATTAATCAACATCTGATGCAACACGATAAAGTGACTAAAGATTTGTTGGTAAATTATAGTGAACAAATGCAAGCGGGTATTGATACTGTTAAAGTGGGTCTTGAAACGGGAACGGCGAAAATGGCTGAAGGTTTAAATGATAGTTCTAAGGAATTTATGGCTGTTATAAAAGACGGTGCTACTGAATTTAAATCTGTTGTACATGATACTAACGATAGTTTGTTGAATACGTCTAATGAAATTGGAAAGCAAACAGGGGTTATTCGTGAACATCTACAGGAAACCGTAACGGAGTTGAATGCTAATGTGCGTGATATGGCGGCTAAGGTAGTTGATGAGTCTAAAAACTTGAGCACAACATTGCAGGATGCTAATAAACAAACTGTGGCTGATATATCTCAGGTTCAGACGATTGTTGTTGATAGTGTCGAACGCATGCAAAAACGTTTTGAAGATGTTTTAGAAGAAATATTTCAGGCACAAACCCGAGAAGTAAAGAGAACCTTTGATGCATTAGAAACTGAAATGAAAAATGCGGTAGGTAATACGGGTAATGCAGTTGATGAACAAATAAAAAATATTGAGGATGCGACTGCGCAACAAATTACATTGGTGATGAATGAGATGGGCCGCGCTTTATTATCAATTTCTGGGAAATTTACTAAAGACTATGGTCGCTTGGTCAATGAAATGTCGGCTATTGTTGATAACAAGGGGCGTTAAATGAGTCAGAATAAATCGTCTTTTTTAAAAGCTAAACCCTATGTGGATGAAGAGGTGCAGTGGCTTTCGGTTTCAGATTTGATGGCAGGTTTGATGATGGTTTTTTTGTTTATTTCTATTACTTTAATGCGAAATGCTTTTTTAGAGCGCGATAAAGTGCAGATTGAAAAAGATAAAATTAAAGAAATTGCGGTGGCTTATCAAGAAAATCAGGTGGCTATTTTTGATGGGCTGATGGCTGAATTTGAACCAGACTTGGATAAATGGGGGGCTGAAATTGATAAAAATACGTTGTCATTTGTGTTTAAGTCGCCAGATGTTTTGTTTGCTAGAGGCGATATTGCAATTCGACCTCGGTTTAAAGCGATCTTAAATGATTTTTTTCCTCGTTATCTGGGGGTGTTGTTGAAGTTTTCTGATTCTATTAATGAGGTGCGTATTGAAGGGCATACCAGTAGCATTTGGAATGGTGGAACAACGGTTGATGCAGCATATTTTAAAAACATGTGGTTGTCACAGGGACGAACACGTTCAGTTTTACAACATGTGTATTTATTAAAGAGTATAGGGGCAAATAAAGGCTGGGTTAAAGAGCGTATTGCAGCGGTTGGTTTTTCTTCTTCTAAAGTAGTCATGGAGAATGGGGTTGAAAACCATGAACGCTCACGCCGTGTTACCTTTAGAGCGATTACTAATGCAGAAACTCAAATAAGGCAAATTATAGAGGGAGTTTAAGCATGAAAATCAAAGTTGATTTTTCTGATTTGTTCGCTTGTGCTGAAGAGATGGGGGCAACGATTGTTAAGGATAATGTGATCTCGGCACCTAATGCAAGTCATGGTCTGGATAGACCAGAGTGGGTGCCGATTCAGAAGGAAATTGATTTAAAAGATATTGGTAGTACTCAGGGCTTATTGAGCTTTGTTGATGAGCGGGGCGTTGCTCAACAAATATTATTATATATTCAAGATCATGGGGGTAGTATTGGAGCCGCTATTTATGATATTGATAAACGGCGTAAATTTCATGTAGCAGATTGTTCTACTTTACAGAAAAAAAGAGCCGATGGGACATTTGAGCGTTATGTAATGACGAATGATTTGAGTAATCAATTTTTCATTACGGGCAAAGATTGGGTAACGAGGAAAAAAGAGTCAGCAACTGTAGAGCTACAGGTATGTAAGAATTGTTTGAGATCATTAAACTATAAGAATTATAGTCATGAATATCGTGATTTTAATGATCGTGTTTTTCATGAATTTAGCATTGCTGAGTTTTTTGCTACTTATAGCTCTTTCTTTGCAAGCTTGCCTACTCGATTTTCTGGTGAGGAGGATGGGACATACACTGATGATTGGCAAATGGTTTCTGCCAAGTTTCGGTCAAGTAAAAACTATTGTTGTGAGTCTTGTGGGGTTGATTTATCAAAGAATAAAAAATTACTACATACGCATCATAAAAGTGGGGTAAAAACAAACAACAAATCATCTAATTTGCAGGCACTTTGTATAGACTGCCATCGTAAACAGGCTAATCATGATCATTTGTTTGTTCATCATGAAGATATGCTGATGATTAATCGTCTTAGGCGAGACCAAGGCCAATTAAAACAGGGGAATTGGAGTGAGGTCTTTGAGTTTGCAGATGCGGCATTATATGGTTTCTTGGCTAAATGTGAACATAATCGAGTGATAAAACCTGTTGTTGCTTATGAGATGTTGGGCGATATGGATGAGATTATTGCTGAGCTAGAACTGGCTTGGCCAAAGACTAAAAATTGCATTGTTATTAGGCCTGATGATGCCGTTGTTGCAAGGTCTCATGGCTGGCATGTTTGGACTATGATTGAGGCAATGAATGATTTTTCACAATTTAAACGATCTGTTAGTTAAATAGCTCCACAGTTTCTTTAGTTATTGATGATTTGATCGGTTTTATATAGAATAATAAACCAACTCTTTAGCGTTTTGGACTATTAGTTTTAGGGTCTATGTTGAATAGAGTGGGTAATTAAATTTTAATTTTCCACATAAAAAGTAAATCATATTAATCAGGTTATTGGTATTTCGAAAACCTCTAGCTCTGCGTTTAGCCATTTGTATTTTGTTATTAATACTTTCCAGAATGGCGTTGGTAATATGTGTCTCAACAAAGTTCACTATGCCAGCGCTGAAAATCAGGGAAACGGAGCGATAGCGAAGTGATGATTTTTAGTCCGCAGTAGGCCACAGGGAAATTTGCTGATCCGACGTGTGCGATAGCACGCGAGGGAGGCTAAAATTTTATCCCGATAAGCCGTCAAGTCAGTGAGGTAAGCTTTAACGGAGCGGCTTTTGTGCGGAGTTGAAGCTGGACGCAGGACGTACTGGGGCACTTTATTAATTCGCCCGAGCGGAATGAGTTTTTGGACATGGATGTCCTAAAAAAGATATGTAGCGAGGATGGCGCGCTAAGCGTTCTGATAGTTCAGTATTACTGAGACTAGATTGTTGTATAATGGCTCTTGAATGCTCATTTGTTGTTGCATTCGTGTGATAGCTTTGGGACATATTAATTCCTTTGTGGTGAAAGTTTTAATATGTTATCAGAGCTGTCCTTTATTTATTTTATAATCAGGTATAACGTGGTGAAACTATACAATTAATTAGTTCTAATGTATGCGTTACTTCTCTCAATTTCCTAGATTCTATGAATAATCATCG
>CAZMQH010000002.1:19394-32917 GCA_964568245.1 uncultured Methylomarinum sp. | reverse complement strand
TGTCTAAACCCCATCTGCACCCAATCACTCGACTCATGTATAATCACGCTTACCATCCAGATCATTAGAAATATTATTCTGGTACAGTGATTAATACTTGAATCGTAAATGAATAATATCCCATCACATACTTCAGATTTTGAACATCTAACTAAGTTACGAACTGCCCTTGCTATTTCACAAGGGATTAAATTACTTTCCACCCTTAGAAAAGAATCTGAAGCGACGGTTTCTCATGACCAGGTTAAGCGCGTTACTTATTTAACTGAACTTTTTTCACGTATCCACCGTGAAATTTTTCATGACTGGAAAAAACAAGCAACAGCAGGCCATCGCCCTGGTATTATGACTGATGGAAAAAAGCGTGTTCAGTTTCGCCTCACCATTGAACAGTTAGTTTTAGATTCCGATGAAAATAGTGATACAGCCATTTTTGATAATAATGGTTTCATTATTTATTCAGACAAGATAGCAGAAAAATTGGCCAGTTTTTATCAGAACATGCGACAAATACGTCCTTTTTCTTATGGCAATAGAATCACTTTAGATTTCTTTCTTACCGCTCTAGGCAAGCTTCCTGCTTTTAAAAGTATTTACGAACAAGGGGTTGATTTTAGAAGACTAGATGCAACTGATACTTTAGCTTTACATGATTTAGATAGCAATTTTAAATCTATCACCACGGCGTTTGAACATGCATTAGATCCTATCCGTTGTAAAAGTCTGCAAAATAAAGCTAATGCTTATGGCGTTTGGCCTGAAAACAAAGTCTTTATTTCAGGGGTTCCCTTTCTTTCTCACACCACTGAACAAGGTATCGTTTGTCTGGTTTTAGTGAATGGAGGATTAGTCCCTCTTGAAAGTATTAAAGATAAAATTTTTGTAGCAGGTAAACAATTTGCTGACAACCCAGTTAAAGCATCCGAGCATATTATTGGTTATTTGTCAGGAACAGAATCTTTAAGAGTGATTGAAAAAACTGATATTGACGGTATTAGTATTAGCCCAAATGAAACCCCACCATTATTTTGTCTAGATATCAATATGCTCACCAGTCTACGCTCTCCAAGTCATACTGAGCTTTTAGAACTGATTAAGCAATGTGAAAGTGACGATAAATATGCCATTTTTGAGCTAGCGAACAATATAGAATTAAAAACCAAATTATTAAATGTCGCTAAAGGTGATGAACGTTTAATAAGATCAGTTGAAATTGCCTACCGTCGGCTTAGTAAAATCAGCCAAAAACTGGATAATACTTTAGAGGCCATTTTTAAAGGTAAAAAAACAGCCACTCACCCAAAATTATTTATGAGTATGGGGGGAGCTGGTGCGGGTAAAACGGCAGTTGAAGAAATTGCTGAAGCCTGTTGTGGTGATAACTTTGTTATTGCTTCTTTGGATGAATTTAGAAAAATAAGTGATTTATATATCGTACTGACAGCGGCTAATCACCATAGTGATGATTATGTTTATGTTGAGCCATTTGCTAACCGTTTACGTCATATGGTCGCCCAACATGCAAAGAAAGAACGTATTAATATTTTATACGATGGCACTTCAATCCCCTACTCACCTCGCTACTGCAATATTGTTAAACAATTTAAAGCATCAGGGTTTCAAACACAAATTACCGCTGTCGATGCTTTTATTGTAAAACCTGAGGGAAGAGAAGATGAGTTACTGCGATCAGCAGTAATTTGTAGCGTAAAATCCCGTTATGAACAAACGGGAAGAGCTTTACCATGGGTTGTCACTGTTGATAAACATATTAGAGCACCCCAAGAGTTTCTTGCAGCCGTTGAAGATCAGAATTTAGAGAAAATTTCTTTATTTGCTAATGATGGGGAATTGAACCGTCATTATTTAGTGGCTGAGAGTTTTCAATTTACTGAGTTTGATATCCAAAAACTACACCAAAACCAGCTATCTGGCACACTAGCTACTCATTTAAACAATCTTATAAAAACCCATGATTATTCTGTATTAAGGAAGCTTGCATCAAGCACTAAAGCAGATGTTGATTTATTAATTAATAGAAACCCTGATTTTTCAGAAAGCAATGTGGCTTATCAGGTGTATAACAGCCGTTTTGGAAACCGAGTATTAGTAATTTACAATACCCGTAGACTGATTGACTTTATAGAGAAAAGGCAGTTAAACCCTAATGCCTCGGGTGAATCAGGGCTGCTACATAAGCCTGAGTCATTAGCCTTTGATGTAGACCCTTTAGCTCAAAATCCATGGATTAAAAGATTACAAGGCTCTTCAGCTAGCGGTTAAACTAAAACTAGCGCGCCATCCATCGCGTGCTATATTCATTTGGCTTCAGCTTGTTCCTTGGCGCCTACTGCTATTTTTTAATTGTTTAATGGCTGTAGGTCAAAAGTAGGGTGGACATTGCCCACCCTAGCAAATATTTATCCCCGAGGCCTCATTTGAGGAAACAATAACACGTCTTTAATTGAAGGTGCATCGGTAAATAGCATAACCAAACGGTCAATACCAATCCCCTCACCTGCTGTGGGTGGCATGCCATGTTCTAATGCAACAATATAGTCCTCATCAAAATGCATGGCTTCATCATCACCCGCCTCTTTTTCTTCTACTTGCTTACGGAATCTTTCAGCCTGATCTTCTGCATCATTTAACTCGGTAAAACCATTAGCAATTTCACGTCCACCGACAAAGAATTCAAAACGATCAGTGACATGCGGGTCATCATCATTACGTCTTGCTAACGGTGAAACTTCAACTGGATAAGCGGTAATGAACGTAGGGTTCATTAACTTGCTTTCTACTGTTTTCTCAAATATTTCTATTTGAACTTTACCTAAGCCATAACCATCTTTAAGTGGAATATGTAACTCTTCAGCAATTTTAACAGCCGCTTCGCGCGTATTAAGATTCTCAAGCGTTAAATCAGGGTTAAAATGTAAAATAGATTCAAGCACTGTCATTCTGTCAAATGGTTTACCAAAATCATATTCATCGTCTTGATATTTAACCACTGAACTGCCTGTTACTTCTTCGGCAATACCTTTCAGCATTTCTTCAGTTAAATCCATTAAATCACCATATTCTGCATAGGCTTGATAAAACTCTAGCATGGTGAATTCTGGATTATGACGGGTTGATAGACCTTCGTTACGGAAGTTACGGTTAATTTCGAATACTCTTTCAAAACCACCAACAACCAGACGTTTTAAATATAATTCAGGTGCAACCCGTAAATATAAGCCCATATCTAAAGCATTATGATGGGTTTCAAAGGGGCGTGCTGTTGCACCGCCCGGAATCGCTTGCATCATAGGTGTTTCAACTTCTAAGAAGTCTTTATCACCCAAAAACTTACGAATATAAGCCACAATTTGTGAACGGATCAAAAAGGTTTTACGAGAATCATCACTCATAATTAAATCCAGGTAACGCTGCCTGTATTTAATTTCTTGATCAGCAATACCATGGAATTTTTCAGGTAATGGACGCAAAGCTTTAGTTAATAATCGAATACCATCCACTCGAACACTTAATTCACCGACTTTAGTTTTGAATAACTCACCTTCGGCACCAATAATATCGCCAATATCCCACTTTTTGAACTGTTCGTTATAAAACCCTTCAGGTAAAGAATCTCTTGTGACATAAAGCTGTATTTTTCCTGCCATATCCTGAATATGACAAAAACTAGCTTTACCCATAATACGACGCGTCATAATACGACCCGCAATCTTTACCCGAATAGGCTCTGCTTCTAACCCTTCCTTGGTTCTTTCACCATATTCAGCTAATACTTCACCACTAATGACATTACGACGAAAGTCAGTTGGGAATGCAATTCCATTTTCACGCAATGCGGCTAATTTAGCGCGGCGTTGTACAATTTGTTGTTGTTCGTCTTGTTGGTTTTCTGACATGTTTTATTTATTACTTAGTAGGTTGGATAAGCAATAGCGCAATCCGACATTTTTCGAGAATAATTGAGTCCAGCCATCATAACGTAAACTCAATTTCTATTTGTAACTATTCAACGTATTTATAATGGCTCTTAAGCCCTTTATTGCTGGAGAGGATGCGTTAAAATACATTCTTTTCTCCTCATTTTCTTTGTTCTTTAAAGATACAGAGAAAAAGAGAGGTTTTTGATTTCTCCTCACCCCAACCCTCTCCAGCAAGAGAGGGCTTGAGAGCATAATCGTGTTACGATTTTAAATACACTAATAATCCTTAATTTTTTATAGTCCGCGTTTCAAACTAGCCACTATAAACTGATCTAAATCACCGTCTAAAACAGCTTGAGTATTGCCTGTTTCTACATTAGTCCTTAAATCTTTAATTCTTGATTGATCCAATACATAAGATCGAATTTGACTGCCCCAGCCAATATCTGATTTAGTATCTTCCAGAGCTTGTGCCGATTCTGCACGTTTCGATAGCTCTAACTCATACAATTTACCTTTCAACTGCTTCATCGCTGTATCTCGGTTTTTATGCTGTGATCTATCATTTTGACACTGCACCACAATCCCAGAAGGTTCGTGGGTAATACGAATGGCAGATTCTGTTTTATTAACGTGCTGCCCACCCGCGCCACTGGCACGATAGGTATCAACCCGCAAGTCAGCCGGATTAATTTCAATCTCTATATCATCATCAATTTCCGGATTAACAAAAACGGAGGCAAATGATGTATGTCGTCTGCTGCCTGAGTCAAAAGGTGATTTTCTGACTAATCGGTGAACTCCAGTTTCTGTCCGCAACCAGCCATAGGCATAATCGCCTTCAAACTTAATGGTCGCACTTTTAATCCCTGCAACTTCGCCTTGTGATTCTTCAAGCAATTCAACTTTAAAGCCTTTAGCTTCCCCCCAGCGCAAATACATCCGTTCAATCATTGAAGCCCAATCTTGTGCTTCTGTACCACCTGAACCTGACTGAATATCTAAAAAGGCATTATTGGCATCCATTTCACCCGAGAACATCCGTCTAAATTCTAAATCGGCTACTTGCTTTTCAAAAACGGCTAAATCTTCAACAACCGTTTCAACGGTTTCTTCATCGCCCTCTTCAACGGCCATTTCTAAAAAATCTTCCGCTTCTGACAAGCCCTGTTCTAAATCAACAATTGTATTTACAATGGTTTCTAATTGGCCTCGCTCTTTTCCTAAAGCTTGTGCCCGCGCTTGATCACTCCATACATTAGGGTCTTCCAATTCCCTTAACACCTCGACAAGACGCTCATTTTTAATATCAAAGTCCAGATAATCTTTAAGCTCACGCCCTCTTTTTCTTAAATCGAGAATGTTATTTTTGATGGGATTGATTTCTTGCATAAATGATTATATAGATCAAATAAATAGTAACCGTTAATTATAACAGAGCAATAATCAACTTTTCTTAAATAAAGGTAAAAGGAGATAAAATAAACCGACTAGTACGAATGGAATACTCAATATTTGCCCTGTGCTCATCCAAAATTCACTGCTATATGCTGCCTGTTTGGTCTTAACAAACTCAATAAAAAACCGCGCAGTAAAGACAGTGATTAAAAAAGTGGAAAAAATCACACCGGATCTTTTTTTCAAGTCTCTGTTCTTATACATTATCAATAGTATTAAAAAGATAATTAAATACGATAGTGACTCATATAGTTGAGCTGGATGCCTTGGCGACATATCTATCTGCTGAAACACAACAGCCCATGGGACAGTGGTAGGCTCACCTACAATTTCCGAATTAAAAAAGTTACCCATTCGGATAAAGCTTGCACCTAAGGCAGAGACAATTGAAACTCGATCTATAAACCAAGCATAGGATTGGTCTACCTTTTTTTGAAAGAAATATAAGGCAATCAAAATCCCTAAAATCGCACCATGACTAGCTAACCCACCTTCCCAAATTGCCAATATTTTAAAAGGGTTACTTAAGTAATAGATGGGGTCATAAAACAAACAATGCCCTAACCTTGCTCCAACAATGGTCCCTATTGCTGTATAAGTTAGTAAATCATCAATTTCTATAATATTTTTACCTTCTCGCTTATACATCCAGGTCATCAACATAAAACTGGAAATAAAAGCCGAGGCAAACATCAATCCATACCAGCGAATTTTTACAAAACCTACCGATATAGCAATAGGATCTATATCCCAAACAAAATAATCCATATTAATCCCAACGCTGATCTCTGACCTGAACACGGTCATCTGTTATTTGAATAGGAAACGTCTCAATATTTTCATAAGCAGGAGCACATTTAACCTCACCTGTTTTTACACAGAACCTTGCACCATGACGAGGACACACAATTTCATTTCCTTCCAATACTCCACTGGCTATTTCTGCACCGTCATGGGTACAGACATCTTCAATTGCATAAAACTTACCATCTAATTTAAAAATAGCAACGTCGGTTCCATCAACATCAACAATTATATTTTCATTATCTGCTAATGCATTTTCTGCACAAACATCAATCCAATCTGTCATTTTTAACCTTTGTTCTATTTGTTTTTGCTAACCTAGGGATAATATTAATTAAGTTTAAAACTTAAATTGACATGGGGCGCAGTGCTTTAGCCTGCTTTTTATATGCAAGTTGAGCAGGCTAAAGCACTGCGCTCCAATATATTGTTTTATTATTTGTAACTACTCTGCGTATTTGATCAAAGTAATTGATTTTTCAGCCATTTCGACCAGCGGCTTGTTATCTCGACGATAAGATGGCTGTAGGGCGCTGGAGGTAGAGCAATGCAAGAGCAATTGCCTTCTTCAACAGAGCAAGATTCCTCCCGTTGGTCGGAATGAAAAAATATACTGAGGGAGGCAGTAACAAATAATATACCCAGCTCTCTTGTCTTTTTATCCCTCCTTGGCTCTTCTCAATCGGCACATAGAGTAACTATGCTTCTCTTGAGAACAACCAAGGAGAAATAAAAATCCTACGAGATCTAGGTACATTATTTATTACTGACTCCCTGAGTAGTTACTTATTATTTAAGATAAATATCATAGCGAAGCAGTTTACCACTAAAGCTTTCACTGGGCTTGCCAGCGATAGGCTCAGCATAATCAGGGCTTTTTACTACGACTCTTTTGCTTGCTGTTTGAAATGCCATTTCAAATAACTGCTCTCTGTCCTCATCATCACCTAATAAATCACGCAAGATAGTCATAGATTTTTTAGATAAAGCTGATCTTTTACGCTTAGGAGGAAACATCGGGTCGATATAAACACATTCGGGGTCTATATCTAGGGCTGATAAAATATCAATCGCATTACCTGAAATTAACTCAGGCACTTGAATATCTAAATTTGTTACCCAATCTACTTTAGATAAGCGTTTAAAACCATCGGCTAATAATTCGACCATAACAGGGGATCGTTCAATACATCTCAACTCATATCCCATTCTGAACATATGCAAACTATCTTGTCCCCAGCCAGTGGTTGCATCTACAATAGTTTTAGTTTTACGACCTAAAGCTTGTGCTAAAGCGCCTTTTTTAGGTGCTGGCCATGAGCGCTGTTCACCAGAGCGAGGTTCTATATCAACGGATAATCCACCTTTTTTTAATAAGGCTTTATCTAATAGCTTTAAGCGACCATCTCGCCAACTTAAAAAGAACTCTTCGGGAGTATTCTGACTAACTGACTGATAAATAGGAACATCCAGTCTTTCTGCTAATGCTGTAGAGACAGCTTCTCCATCTTGTTGATAAAAAAGTACGGCTAATTTTCCTGTGTATTGAAATGAAGTGGTTTTAGACAAGAATAGTTTCCATAGGATGAATAGGTTTTAGATTGCCAGCTATTTTGGTAGGAGGGGCCTATTGGCCGCGACCGAAGCAAGATCAAGTACAATCGCGGCTAATAGGCCCCTCCTACCGACTTAGGAGCGTGCATGAAATAACTTCCCGATTTCTAACGGGTCTTTTTACTCCAGTTGGAATGATCTCATTCGTTGCATAGAATAACTATGCGCCTCATGAGATCATTCCAACTGGAGTAAAAATCCTGCGTTATAATTTCGGGAAGTTATTCCATACACGTTCCTTAGGATGTCTGTATTATTCTGTGGAAATTGAGTTTGCTTCATTCTTTAAAGCTGCATCTAGGGTGTGCCAAGCTAATGTTGCGCATTTTACCCTTGCTGGATATTCTCTTACGCCAGCTAATACTGCTAGCTTGCCAATGGCTTCTAGGTCAATATCATCTTCTTTACCCGTCGTCATTTCATGAAATTTCTTAAACAAGGCTAAGGCTTCGGCTTCGGTTTTACCTTTTACAATTTCAGTCATTAATGACACAGACGCAGTAGAAATAGCACAACCTGAACCTTGAAAACTGGCATCAATAATTTTATCTCCCTCCATCTTCAGGAATAAAGTTAATCTATCACCACATAAAGGGTTAAAACCTTCCACTTTTCTATCCGCATTTTCCATCACTCTGAAATTACGTGGATTTCTATTGTGATCAAAAATCACTTCTTGGTAAAGATCTCTTAAATCATCAAACATTAACCAAATACCTCTATTAGCTGCTCTATTCCGTTCATTAATACATCAATTTCTTCTTTGGTATTATACATCGCGAATGATGCTCTTGCAGTTGCTGGCACTTCAAAGAAGTCCATGACTGGCATGGCACAATGGTGGCCAGCTCTTATTGCAATACCCAAACTATCTAACATAGTACCAATATCATGAGGATGAATTTTATCTAATACAAAGGATAAAATAGCACCTTTATCTTTGGCTGTACCAATAATTCTTAATCCTTCAATCTTGCTGGCTTTTTCAGTGGCATAATCTAACAACTCAGCTTCATAAGCTGCAATATTATCCATACCTATTTCAGTTAGATAATCGATGGCAGCACCCAAGCCAACGACATCAGCAATACTAGGTGTACCTGCTTCAAATTTATAAGGAAGCGAGTTGTATTCAGTATCTTCAAAAGTCACTTTACGAATCATATCTCCACCGCCTTGGTATGGAGGCATCGCTTCTAACAAAGCCTGCTTACCATATAACACGCCAATACCAGCTGGCGCATAGAGTTTATGTCCTGAGAAAACATAAAAATCACAGTCTAATTTCTGCACATCAACTGACATATGTGGAATAGCTTGAGCACCATCTAATAACACGGGAATATTTTTTGCTTTTGCTGCAGCAATAATCTTTTTAACCGGGTTAATCGTGCCTAAAGCATTGGACATGTGAACCACTGAAACCAGTTTGGTTTTATCGCTAATCAGTTTTTCAAATTCTTCATAGATTAATTCACCTTGTAAATTAATCGGTGCTACTTTTAATATTGCACCCGTTTCTTCACAAAACATTTGCCAAGGTACAATATTAGAATGATGCTCCATCGCGGTGATTAAAATTTCATCACCCTTGTTGATATTAGCTTTTGCATAAGTTCCAGCAATTAGATTAATCGCTTCCGTCGCCCCTCTTACAAAAATAATTTCTTTAGTACTCTTTGCATTAATAAAGTCTTTAACTTTTTCACGCGCGCCTTCATAACGATCCGTCGCTTTAATACTTAAAGTATGTACGCCACGATGCACATTGGCATATTCATGCATATACAAATGAGAAATACTATCAATGACAACTTGAGGCTTTTGACAAGTGGCCGCATTATCCAGATAAACTAAAGGTTTGTTACGAATTTTCTCTTTTAAGATAGGAAAATCAGCACGAATTTGTTCTATGGGGAATGTTGTCATTTTGTTTTATGTTTTTCTGTAATAAGTTGCTAAATTAGCAACCGCGTATTATATTCTAATTTGGTTTATTTAATTTCGTTTTGATTATGTCTGTAACTACTGATGACTTTTGTAAAAAGCATTTAACTAACCTAGATGAATGGAAAAGATTAGGCGAAGCTAATATCTTTCCACCAGGCAGTCGTGTTGAACTTATTAATGGAGAAATTATTGATATGGCACCTATTGGATCACACCATGCTAGTCATCTTAAACGTATAAACCGATTATTTTCTGGTTTAATTAAAAACTCGGAGATTATTGCCATTCAAGACCCTGTGCAATTAGGTGATTTATCGGAACCTGAACCAGACTTTATGTTGCTACACCCCAGCCCAGACTTCTATTATGAAAACCACCCTACTGCTAGCGATGTATTTCTATTAATAGAAATAGCTGACAAGTCATTAAAATTTGACAAAAACCAAAAACTTCGATTATATGCATTACACAATATTCCAGAGTATTGGTTACTAGACGTTAACGCGGCCTGCATTGAAGTTTACCGCCAACCTCGTGATGGACTTTATGCTGAAAAAACCACTTTACATGCTGGCGATAAAATCACTTTATCTCAATTAAACAATATTCGTATTGAGATAGCCGATATATTGTAGAACTGTTGGGCATGTCGCTTCTCGCTCTTTTGCCCAGCCTACATTTATTGGATTACAGCCACTCGTTTTCTACGCCAGCTTGTGGGAACACTTGCAACAATTCCTCTAACAAAACATCTTTCAACACTTTCAATTTTACTTTATCTGCCATTTCATTAGCAAAAGCAAAAGTCAGCATATTTCTGGCAGTTTCTTCATCTATACAACGTGACTGAAGATAAAAAATAGATTTTTCCTCTAATTGCCCTACTGTCACGCCATGCGCACATTTCACATCATCCGCATAAATTTCTAATTGAGGCTTTGCATCAGCTTCAGCATCATTAGATAATAACAAATTACGGTTATTCATCGCTGAATCAGTTTTTTGTGCATCTTCAGCCACATAGACCATGCCTTGAAACACACCTCTTGCTCGTTGATTTAACACCCCTTTATATAACTCACGACTAATGGCATGAGGTTTCAAGTGGTTAATACGGGTGTGATTATCAATATGCTGGCGTTTAACACCCAAATACAGGCCATTCAATTCACATTCTGAGGCAATATCTAAATCAGTATGCACATCATTTCTAGCCAGCAAAGCACCAAAAGCAAAGTTATGATGCGTAAAGCGACTATCTCGTGCCTGTTTTACATAAGTACCGCCAAAGTGATAAGCCTTGCTGCCTTCACTCTGCATTTTATACAAAGTTAAGCTAGCATTTTTTTCAACAAATACTTCGGTTACCGCAGCAGTTAAGTAAGCATCATCAACACCGACAAAGGTTTCAATAACATTTACTTCAGCCATTTCTTCAGCAATCAACACATTACGAATTGTTGCTAAACATTCTGTTTCAGTCACGATATGTAATAACTGAATGGGCTGATCTACCCCTTTTTTAGCAGGAATATGCACAAATAAACCATCACTAAACCATGCGGTATTAAAAGCTACAAAACTATGCTCGTCATTACTTACTGCTTTACTTAGATACTGCTCCAATAGTTCTGGTTTTTGCTCTAAAGCATCAGCCATACTCAGTACTGTAATATCTTTATCTAATCCATCTAATGAAGAATGCTGTTTAGAAAAACGGCCATTAATCAAAACAATGCTTAAAACGCCTTCAAGTTGATTTTTAGTTATCAAAGCCTGATCAAAAACGGCTTCAGATAATTCTAATGAAGGTGAAAATAATTTCTTCTCAATAGCCGACACATTGGTATAGCGCCATTCTTCTTCTCTTAAAGATGGAAAGCCTTTATCAGAAAAATGATTAAACGCCTCTGATCTTAATGTTTTAAGCCAATCTAAAGATTGTCCTGGCAATAAATCAGCTGTTTTTTCATATTCAGCAATATAACGACTGGCCATTATGCTGCCTGCCCTTCAACCCATTGGTAACCTTTGGCTTCCAGCTCAAGTGCTAATTCCGCGCCACCCGACTTAACAATTTTACCCTCTGCTAGAACATGAACAAAATCTGGTTTAACGTAATCTAATAAGCGTTGATAATGGGTAATCATTAAAAATGCACGTTCAGTTGAGCGTAAAGAATTAATCCCTTCTGCGACAACTTTTAAGGCATCAATATCCAGACCTGAGTCTGTTTCGTCCAAAATACATAATTTAGGTTCTAAAATAGAGGCTTGTAAAATCTCATTACGTTTTTTCTCACCACCTGAAAAACCTTCATTAACTGCACGGTACAAAAATTTCTGATCCATTTGCAGTAATTTAATTTTATCTTTAACCAAGGTTAAAAAATCCATCGCATCGACTTCATCTAAGCCTTGAAATTTACGAATTGAATTTAATGCTGCTTTTAATAGATAAATATTACTGACACCCGGAATTTCTACAGGGTATTGAAAAGCCAGAAAAACACCTTTACGCGCTCTAATTTCAGGAGCTAATTCTAATAAATCTTCACCTTGATAAATCACACTGCCTTCAGTAACGGTGTACCCAGGTTTGCCTGAAAGCACATGAGACAAAGTACTTTTACCTGCACCATTAGGCCCCATAATCGCATGAACTTCACCTGCTTTTATTTCTAAGTTTAACCCTTTAAGAATGGGGGTATCACCTGCGCTAACATGGAGGTTTTCTATCTTAAGCATTTTGTTTCCTGATTTATCGTTGTATCTCGTTCCCACGCGCTGCGTGGGAATGCAGTTTTTGACGCGCTTGCGCCTGGGACGCAGGCGCGTCCGTTATGCGTTCCCACGCAGCGCGTGGGAACGAGGGGTGTGTTTTTTAGCCTACTGAACCTTCCAAGCTAATACCTAATAAAGCCTGTGCTTCTACCGCAAATTCCATCGGCAACTCTTTAAAGACTTCCTTACAAAAACCATTCACAATCATTGACACCGCATCTTCTGCTGATAATCCACGTTGCTGACAAAAGAACAATTGGTCTTCACTGATTTTTGAAGTGGTGGCCTCATGTTCAACTTGAGCTGTGGGAGTTTTTACTTCCAAATAAGGAAAAGTATGCGCGCCACATTTATCACCCACTAATAAAGAATCACATTGGGTATAGTTACGGGCATTTTCAGCACTCTTAGCAACTTTAACTAAACCACGGTATGTATTCTGTGCTTTACCTGCTGAAATACCTTTAGAAATAATGGTACTTTTAGTGTTTTTGCCAATATGAATCATCTTAGTTCCAGTATCGGCCTGTTGATAATTATTGGTGAGGGCAACAGAGTAAAATTCACCAACTGAATTATCACCTAATAACACACAACTTGGATATTTCCAGGTAATGGCTGAACCTGTTTCTACCTGGGTCCAGGATACTTTTGAATTATCGCCACGACATTCTGCACGTTTAGTGACAAAGTTATAAATGCCACCGACACCATTTTCATCACCGGGATACCAGTTTTGTACAGTTGAATATTTAATTTCCGCATCTTTCATTAAAATCAGCTCAACTACGGCGGCATGTAATTGGTTTTCATCACGCATGGGAGCGGTACAACCTTCAAGATAACTAACATGACTGCCTTCATCAGCAATAATCAAGGTGCGTTCAAACTGCCCTGTATTTGCAGCATTAATTCTAAAATAGGTTGATAATTCCATTGGGCAACGTACGCCTTTTGGAATATAAACAAAAGA
>CAZMQH010000002.1:0-19294 GCA_964568245.1 uncultured Methylomarinum sp. | reverse complement strand
GCATAATAATCAATCGGCTCAATATTCAACTGTGCCCAATCAGGTTCTTTCATGGTTTGCCAGTGCCGAAATGCCTTCAGGCGATATTCCAGCATGAATTCTGGCTCATTCTTGATTTTAGATAATTTGGCAATCACCTCTTCATCCAAACCTGGAGGGAAAGTTTCTACCTCAATATCAGTAACAAAACCTTGGGTATATTCCTGAGAAATCAGGTTTTCAACTTCTTTAGCACTTGATGACATAAATAACTCTATCGATATAAACTACTGACGGGGATTAATATTTCTACTGGCGGTTTAACGGGCATAATCATATCGGCCAATGTCACTGAATCCAACGCATTAAATACTTTTTGGTTAATCAAACCCCAGTTGCCTTGAATTTCACAACCGGTTGCCTGATCACAATTTTTATGAGAAACATTACATTCAGTTAAAGCAATCGGACCTTCTAATGCACTAATCACCGTAGCAACGGTTATTTTTTTAGGTTCTCTAGCTAATAAATACCCACCTTTGGCACCTCTTACCGAAGTCAATACATGGGCTTTAATCAACAGCTTAAGAATTTTACTTACCGTTGGCAAAGTGATTCCTGTCACTTCTGCTATTTCAATTGCTGTATGTATATTGATAGGATCTTTTGCCATATAACTCAAAATAACGGTTGCATAGTCTGTTAACTTACTTAACTTTAACATTGCCTCTCCATTCACAATGAGGACTATTTTAGTCCTATTTAATTCCCGAGTAAAGCACTGGGTTATTTATGGAGTCCTTTTTTCCAAAATTATATGGTGTCTATATGTCAGGTTTCACTATGTTCTTTTATCATTAAAAAGAATAAAAAGTTTGAAGAAGCAAAATTATTTATTTCCTCTCATCCACCCTTTGCCCTTTGGAAAAGGCTTAATCTTTTACAAGCCTGTTAAAATATCCGCTTTAATATCTTCAACATTTTCCAAGCCAACAGATATTCTGACCAAACTATCTGTAATTCCAACTTCGGCTCTAACTTCTGGCGTTAATCGACCATGGGTTGTGGTGGCAGGATGTGTAATGGTGGTTTTTACATCACCTAAATTAGCAGTGATTGATAACATCTTGGTTGAATCTATCAATTTCCAAGCTTGATCTTTCCCGCCTTTCAGCTCAAAACTAACCACGCCACCAAAACCTGTTTGCTGTTGTTTAGCTAGCTCATGCTGGGCATGAGATTCAAGACCCGGATAGTGCACTTTGGCAACACTGGGTTGCTGCTCCAGCCATTTAGCAAGTTCAAATGCATTATCACAATGTGCTTTTATTCTTACCGCTAAAGTTTCTAATCCTGACAAAAAAATCCAGGCATTAAACGCACTCATGGTCGCTCCACCCGTTCGCAAATACGGATAGATATATTTCTCTATCACTTCATCACTGGCAATAACAGCTCCACCGACACAACGACCTTGACCATCAATATATTTTGTCGCTGAGTGTACAATAATATCAGCCCCTAACTCTAATGGTTTTTGTAACACCGGAGTACAAAAAACATTATCTACCACTAATAAACAACCATGTTTATGGGCTATATCAGCTAATGCTTTAATATCTGCTATTTCAATTAATGGGTTTGAAGGCGTTTCTAAAAAAAGAAAACGAGTATTTGGTTTTATTGCAGCTTCCCAAGCATCAAGATCGGTTAATTTAACAAAATCAGTTTCAACACCAAATTTACCAAAATAATTTTGGAACATTAAAATAGTGTTACCAAAAACACTCTGCGATGAAACAACATGATCCCCTGATTTTAGCAAACCCATCCCTACAGCCATAATAGCAGCCATTCCAGAAGCAAAGGCTAAACAGCGCTCGCCTTTTTCCATTAAAGCCAAGCGTTTTTGAAAGGTATCAACTGTTGGATTGGTAAATCTTGAATAAATATTACCTGGGATTTGTCCTGTAAATTTTAATGATGCTTCTTCGGCACTGCTAAACACATAACTGGAAGTCGCAAAAATAGGCATGCTATGCTCACCTTCGTGAGTTCTATCATGGCCTGCTCTTATTGCCTGTGTTTCTAGTGAATAGTCGTTCCAGTCAAAATCTGTCATTTGTTTTTGTTATTTTACAACGGTGTTGATTGTTTTTATAAATCTATACTCCGCGCGGTCAGGTTTTCGGTTTTTATAGTCAGTTGATTTTTTGTTGAGAGCGAAACGCTAAAATAGGCGCATAGCGAGCTACGCAACTATCAGCAAAATCAACCGCTAGAAAGTCGAAGATCTGACCGCGCGGAGTATAGATTGGATCAAGAAAAAAAGGCTGAAGCCTTCGCCCCAAACTATAAGCTTGGAGCACTTGTATATTTTTTATTATTTAATTAGCATTCTGAATATCAATAATGAAGTTATCAGCATTTCGCTCAGATTGCGCCCCATCATTTCTAAGTGTATTTATCCGGTCCAAATACGCCTCATCAATATCACCAGTGATATATTCTTGATTAAAACACGAAGTATCAAAATGAGTTATTTTAGTATTACCTTTTTGAACAGCTTCAATTAGATCCTCTAAATCCTGATAAATCATTTTATCAGCACCTATCGCATCCCCGACCTCATCTTCGGTACGATTGTGGGCTATCAATTCTTCAACAGCAGGCATATCAATACCATAGACATTGGGGTATCTTACCGGTGGTGCTGCAGAGGCAAAATATACTTTTTTAGCGCCAGCGTCTCGCGCCATTTGAATAATCTGTTCTGAGGTTGTTCCCCTCACGATAGAATCATCAACCAATAATACATTCTTCCCTTCAAACTCTAAATCAATCGCATTTAACTTTTGCTTAACTGATTTCTTACGCATTTGTTGACCAGGCATGATGAAAGTTCTACCAATATAACGGTTTTTCATAAAACCTTCGCGAAACTTTACACCCAACTGGTTTGCCATCTGCAAAGCTGAAGTTCTGCTAGTATCGGGAATAGGAATCACCACATCGATATCATGATCAGGCCATTCTCGTAGTACTTTATCCGCTAATTTTTCACCCATTCTTAAACGAGCTTTATAAACAGAAATATCATCAATAATTGAATCAGGTCGAGCGAAATAAACATACTCAAAAATACAAGGGCAATGATCAACTACATCTGAGCATTGCTTGGTATGGAGCTTTCCCGTTGCTTCAATAAAAACGGCTTCGCCTGGCTCAATATCTCTGATTAACTCAAAATCTAGCACACTTAATGCTACATTTTCTGAGGCAACCATAAAATCAGAACCCCTATCTGTTTTCCTTTCTCCGAAAACTATAGGTCTAATACCGTGAGGGTCTCTAAAGGCTAAAACCCCATACCCTGCAATCATAATAACGACAGCATAAGCACCTTTGCAACGTTTATGTACAGCAGCAACCGCTTGAAAAATATCATTTTCGTCTAAACGTAATTTACCTAAGGCCTGTAATTCATGGGCAAAAATATTAAGCAGAATTTCTGAATCAGAATTAGTATTTAAATGACGTTGATCATCTTTAAACAATTGTTCTTTTAGTTCTGCGGTATTAGTTAAATTTCCATTATGCGCAAGTGTCAATCCAAAAGGCGAATTCACATAAAAAGGCTGCGCTTCAGCTGAACTTGAACACCCTGCTGTTGGGTATCTGACGTGAGCAATCCCCATTGACCCTCTGAGTTTTATCATTTGCTCATCAGAAAAAACATCACGAGTTAATCCATTATCTTTACGTAAATAGAAGCGTCCATCTTCACAAGTTACAATTCCAGCAGCGTCTTGCCCTCGATGTTGTAGAACAGTAAGAGCATCATACAGCTCCTGATTAACGTTTTGGTGAGAAACAATACCAGCAATACCACACATGTTTAGAAACCTTCGTAATTAGTATTTAACATATCCAGCCAACCCTGACGGAATATGGTCATACAACCAAATGGCTAATGATTGAAAAGGTGAAATCAAAACCGACTCTTTCCACCATGAATCTTCAGGCAAGGGGGTTAACCCCGCCAACATAATAATAATAGCAACAACGACAAAACCGCGCGCTATTCCAAAAATCATCCCTGCAAATCTATCTGAGCCAGTTAGCCCTGTTTTCTTGACCAGTTCACCCAGCAAATAACTAATCATTGCGCCCAGAATAAGAGTAATAACAAATAAAACAGCAAATGCTGTCGCAATTCTTGCTGATGGGTAGCTAATAATCCCTTCCAGAAAACTGGAAAAGTCTCGACTGAAGGTTAACCCAACCCAAATAGCAACCACCCATAGCACTAAAGAAAATGCTTCTCTAATAAAGCCCCTCACCAATCCAATAATTGATGAGATAAATAAGAGTGCAATAATAGCGTAATCTATCCAGATTAATTGATACTCCATCATCTCAAACATTCCCCAGATACTTCATTTTTATTATCATAATATTTAGTAATTACTCAGCTGATTACATCTACTCTTAAGCCCTCTTTTGCTGGATGCCTACATGGATGTAGGTATCCAGCAAAAGAGGGCTTAAGAGCGAATCTTATTATTTAAATACACTAAGCAATGACAATATTTAAACATAATCTAATTTGTAAGATTACTCATTTATAGTGAACAATCTATCAAGCAAATTAACCACCGTTTGAACTCAGGATACTATTTATGCTATTAAGCCTGTCTATTTTCACCTTTAACTTCTCAGCCCTTTTCCTATCAAGCTCGGGGCCAACTATAACTCTATACATAGCCCCCTTCTCTGTGCTTATTGCTTTAACTTTGACGGGGAACCCTTGATTTTTTACTTTATTTTGCAAGGCAATGGCGTTCTTTTTATCAGCAAAGGTCCCTAGCTGAACAAACCAGCGTTCCATTTTATTAACTACTTTTTGGGATTGCAGCTGTTTAATAACGTTAGGTTTAGGCAAGCTAATAACATCATCAACACTTTTCGGCAATGCGTGCTTTTCTGAATCAACAGTCGTAATAGGAAGAGGAGGGATTTCAAGTGCACCAATCATTTTTCCTGATTGATCAATAGGATCATCAAATAACATAGGGACAAAGATGACTGCCAATGAAGTTATAACGACTGCGCCCACTAAGCGTTGTTTTAGCTGTTGATCCATAAATCTTACCTCAAGTATGTTCTGCTTTAAGTAAATATTCTGACACTAAAATAAAGGAACCAAAGACTAAAATCAAATCTCCCTGCTTAGCCTTTGTTTCAGCCGCTTGCAAAGCTGCCGAAAAATTTTTAAAACCAACATTAACATCAGTTAAGTGACAAGCATTAAAATGTGTTTGCATTAAGGACTCGCTTGCTGCTCTTGGGTTCGTTAATGGCGAAAGAAACCAGTCTGTTATCACTGGCTTAATAATATCAATAACCCCAACAATATCTTTATCTTTCATCATGGCAAAAACAGCATGAATTTTTTTACCCTGAAAATCACTCTCTAAATAATGCAGTAATGCGGTCACAGCTTGAGGATTATGAGCAACATCAAGCAACACAGGAATTTCGCCATCAATGATCTGAAAACGACCTTTTAATTGTATATTTTTCAATCCATGGCGAATAGATTGCTCTGAAACAGGTAATAATGCATTCATTTCAGTAATTGCCATTAATACTGATGATGCATTTCTATATTGATGCTCGCCTTTTAATGCTGGGTCAGGAAGTTGCGTATATTTTAGTGGCTTGTCAGTGTTATGGCTTGCCCATTTCCAGCAACCCTTACCATGCTGAAAATTAAATTCATGCCCAATTCTTAATACAGATGCCTGTACTTTATCTGCTTGTTTAAGCAATGAATCTGGGGGTATTACATCACCAATGATTGCAGGAATATGCTTTCTAAAAACGCCAGCTTTTTCAAAACCAATGGCTTCTCGCGTTTCACCCAACCAATCAATATGATCAACACTAATACTAGTGATTAATGAAACATCTGAATCAATAATATTGACTGCATCAAGCCTACCGCCTAACCCAACCTCTAGTAGTTGAACATCCAAATCAGAGCGCCAAAAAATATCTAAGGCCGCTAAGGTTCCAAATTCAAAATAACTGAGTGAAACCTCATTTCGAACAGAATCTATTCTTTCAAATGCCTGACAAATAGCCTCATCAGAAACTGATTCGCCATTGATCCGGATTCGTTCATTATATTTTAAAATATGAGGGGAGGTATAGGCACCCACTCGGTAGCCTTGTGCTCGATAAATAGCTTCTAAATAAGCAATGCACGAGCCCTTACCATTAGTGCCCGCCACAACAATCGTCGGTGGCTTAATAGCCTTTGGATTAAGTAAGCTAAATACGGTGACAGCACGCTCTAGACCAAGGTCAATTGACCTTGGGTGAAAGCCTTCCTGCCAGCTTAACCAGTCTAAAAGTGTATCAAAGCGTGCCATTTTAGTAGGAGCTCTTACTCTGCATTATTTACTATCCCTATTGAACACATATCGCCTGCTTCAACGGCTGCCGTAAGGGGCGTGGCTTTTGCGGCTTTTTCTTTTCGCAAAATATATGACGCTTATGGCAGTCCGCTGGAAGCTATTGTTATGCTTATTGTTCACCCAAATACTCATGGTGTATTGCACTCAATTGGTCATGAAATCCCCACCCCATACCAGCAGTATCATTTACTATTTTCAAACAACGATGTTTAAACATATCTTCTAATTTAGCACTAATAATAAACTTAACCACTTTTTCATACATGCTTTCCATGCTCAGATAAAAGGGTTCATCAATATCTCCATAACAGTTAGTAAATTTTACACCTTCTTCAACATAAAAAATCATTAACTCAGTAAGTTGTATTTTATCTTGGGATAGTTTTTTGAATTCAGTAATACTCTTTCTTGCAACAGATAACCTTGCTTTACCATCCCCTCTTTTAGGAAAAAATTCATTTTCAATTATGCCCTTATGCTTATCCAAAACAGAGGAATTACTTTCAGTATCGTATTTTAAAATATAGTAATCTTTAACAAAGCTATTCTTCTTGAAAAGCTCAACAATCTCTTTGATAAGCTCTTCCTTTGACGAGTCCTTTAGGTTTCTTTTTAAATCATTTACTTTCATTGCATTGTTGATTTTTTAAGCATAAGGGAGTCAGTAACAACAGACTTACCTTTAGAAGTGAGGATTTAATAATACCCTAACTAGTTTAAATTTTTCTCTGTTTCACCAATATAAGAAGCCATCAGCATAGATAAAATACTACTAATTTTTTCTCTCATATCCTGGCGATCAATAATCATATCGATTGCACCATGTTCTAGCAAAAACTCACTCCGCTGAAAACCTTCAGGTAATGTTTCCCTTACTGTTTGCTCAATCACTCTGGGACCTGCAAAACCAATTAATGCTTTTGGTTCAGCAACATTGATATCACCCAGCATCGCTAAGCTAGCAGAAACCCCACCCATGGTTGGATCAGTCATAAAGGAAATATAAGGAAGTCCAGCTTCTGACAACTTAGCTAATACAGCGCTGGTTTTTGTCATTTGAAATAATGAAAACAAAGACTCTTGCATTCTTGCACCACCACTGGCGGTAAAAACAATAAAAGGCACGCCTAATTCCAAACTTTTATTAACACCTCTTACAAACTTTTCACCAACCACTGACCCCATTGACCCCCCCATAAAACTAAAATCAAAAGCGGCTGCAACAATACCTTTTCCATGTAATGTACCTTGCATAACAACTAAGGCATCATTTTCTTTACTGATTTTTTGAGCTTGACTTAAGCGGTCTTTATATTTTTTTGAGTCTTTAAATTTTAAAGGATCATTTGCCTTTAAGCCTTCAGCAATTTCGACTCGCCCTTCTTCATCTAAAAACATATTTAAACGAGTTCTAGCTGAAATACGCATGTGATGTTCACATTTTGGGCAAACACTAAAGTTTTTCTCTAATTCTGCATTGTATAAAATTGCATCACAGCTAGGACATTTATTCCACAACCCTTCAGGAACGGTAGCTTTTTTTAAAGACGACTCTGTTCTAATCGTTGTTGGGATTAATTTTTTAAACCAATTCATCGTTACTTACTCCGAGTCTATTCCTAACTATCCATTGCTTGGCGCATGGATTTTATTAATTCAATTATTTCTGTTTTAGCTTGTTCTGGATTATCTAAGTTAGCTTCTATTTTACTAATAAAAGCACTACCTACCACAACACCATCAGCTATTTTTGCGATAGCCTGAGCCGTCTCAGCATCTTTAATCCCAAAACCAACACCTACGGGTATTTTAGTATGTTGTTTAATCTCAGCTAATTTCTCCTCAACATCTGCGGTATCTAAATGCCCAGCCCCCGTTACACCTTTAACAGCAACATAATAAAGATAACCACTACCTACCGCATCCATCTTTTTAATTCTTTCTACTAGACTATTTGGGGCAAGTAAAAATATCTGATCAATATCTCTCGCTTTTAATAAAGCCACACATTCTTCAGCTTCTTCAGGAGGTAGATCAACCGTTAAAACACCATCTACTTCAGCACGTTGCGCAGCATTAGCAAAGTCCTCATAACCCATGATTTCAATAGGATTTAAATACCCCATCAATACGATCGGTGTCTGTTGATCTGTTTTTCTAAACTCAGCAGTCAAACTTAAAACCTTTCTTAAGCTCATATGGTGGACTAATGCACGTTCACTGGCTCTTTGAATCACTGGTCCATCAGCCATTGGATCTGAAAAAGGCACGCCCAGCTCAATCACATCTGCACCAGCTTCGACCATCGCATGCATCATAGGGACAGTAAATTCTGGATTAGGGTCACCCGCGGTAATAAAAGGAATCAGTGCTTTACGCCCTGTTTTAGCTAATTCATCAAATCGAGTTTTCAAACGACTCATAACTCAACTCCCTCTCTAATTCTGATGGTATGCATGTCCTTATCACCTCGTCCTGATAAGTTCACAATAATGATCTTATCTTTAGCCATAGTTGGCGCTAATTTCATAGCATAGGCTAATGCATGACTAGACTCAAGTGCAGGGATAATTCCTTCCATTTGAGTTAAAGCATAAAACCCACCCATTGCTTCATCATCAGTGATATTGACATATTCAACTCTACCAATATCCTTTAGCCACGAATGTTCTGGGCCTACACCAGGATAATCCAAACCCGCTGAAATTGAATGGGTTTCAATAATTTCACCGTCATCGTCAGACATTAAATAAGTTCTATTACCATGCAGAACACCAGGACGGCCCGCACATAATGGCGCAGAGTGGCGACCTGTTTCAATACCATCACCCGCGGCTTCAACACCATAAATTTTAACGGATTCATCATCAATAAAGGGATGAAACAATCCAATAGCATTTGAACCACCACCGACACAAGCTACTAAAGCATCAGGTAATCGACCTGCTTGCTCTTGACATTGCGCCTTTGCTTCACGACCAATAATGGTTTGAAAATCACGCACCATAGCAGGATAAGGGTGAGGCCCCGCAACTGTACCAATAATATAGAAAGTATCATCAATATTGGTGACCCAATCTCGCATTGCTTCATTTAAAGCGTCTTTTAAGGTACTCGATCCCGAATGAACAGGGACAACTTTTGCACCCAATAGATTCATACGATAGACATTTTGTTTTTGTCTTTCAACATCAACAGCGCCCATATAAACAACACATTCGATACCCAGCCTAGCCGCAACAGTTGCAGTTGCCACCCCATGCTGACCAGCACCTGTCTCAGCAATAATTCTAGTTTTACCCATTCGTTTGGCTAGTAAGGCTTGGCCAATGGTATTATTAACTTTGTGAGCACCTGTATGATTAAGGTCTTCACGCTTTAGATAAATTTGAGCGCCACCTAATTCTTTGCTCCATCGTTGCGCATGATAAAGAGGAGAGGGCCGCCCAACATAATGCTGTAAATCAGCATCAAGCTCTGCAATAAATTCAGGGTCTTTCATGTAGCGTTGGTATGCTTCATTCAATTCCGTAATAGCAGGCATCAATGTTTCTGCTATAAAAATTCCGCCATAAGGGCCAAAGTGACCTCGTTCATCCGGCATGTTATACATGTATTTACCTGTCGCCTTCTTTAATCGCTTGAATAAATGCAGCCATTTTAGCTACATCCTTAATACCTTTACTACTCTCAACTCCGCTACTGACATCCAGCGCATAAGGTTTAACCGTTTGAACTGCCTGTTTTGCATTTTCAACTTGCAAACCACCTGCCAAAATCACAGGTAAAGAACAATTATTGGGAATTAAATCCCAATCAAACTTACTACCACTACCCCCCCGTATACTAGGGTGATATGCATCCAACAATAAAGCAGACGCATCATTAAATTCTTTTGCTATTGCGAGAACATCCAGCTCTGGCTTCATTCTAACAGCCTTCATATAAGGCTTATTGTAAAGCCGACATTCATCAGCAGACTCGTCACCATGAAATTGAATGCAATCTATAGCTATTTTACTTAACACTTCACGTATTTGAGATTCCTGCTCATCAACAAATAAGGCTACCACGGTAACAAAAGCAGGTAATGCACTTACAATCTCAATAGCCGACTCAACACTAACATGCCTTGGACTTGGAGGATAAAAAACCAAACCAATCGCATCCACACCAAGATTAGCCGCATCCACTGCATCTTGCACTTGAGTAAACCCACATATTTTAACCCGAGTTCGCATCTCTAGCCCTATAAAATCAAGGCAATAGAATACCATAAAAGAGCTTACTAGGTGATGTACTTATAAATTGAATCAAGCATTAAGAAATCAATTCTCAGCATATCAACAACTCTCTGCAAAAAATAAAATGAAATTTACAGGTCGAATTTACTGTTTCAGCATTTTTACTGAACAGCCAAGTTACAAAGTCTAAAGAAACCTATATGTACAGCGTTATGTTACAACAGATATACTAAGTAAAAAACCCAAGGATAATCATGGATTTCGCTTATAAACTTTTAAAACTTATTTCAGAGTTAGTACTCATACTGACCATAGCTTCATTTATTATACTGATAACCGACTTAAAAAATATTGGCAATATAACCTTACATTCCTGGCTTATTACTCCAACACTTATAATTTCTTTCTTTATCATTCATAAATGGTGCGCTAAAAAAATCACCAAAAACTCTCAAGAAGAAAAGCCTTTAATATAATAATTTATAAGCGGAAATTTATTTTAAAAAAACCAATACTCTCCGACCAATTCAACAATTGGTCGGGACGGCGGGATTCGAACCCACGACCCCTTGTCCCCCAGACAAGTGCGCTACCAAGCTGCGCTACGCCCCGAGAATTGATTTTTTTATTTTGAACAGCTAATGAATATCAACTGTATAAAATCGAACGAGTATATTACAACATCTGAAGGCCTTTTAATAGCTCTAGCCATTGTAAAAACTTATTTATTTTAATAATTCTAATATATCTTCTAATTCACCAATCATTTGATGAATTAATTGCTTGCTACGGGTTAAATCATCCTTAGCACCATCACTCGACAAATGAATTCTAGCCCCACCGATGGTGTAACCTTGCTCATATAATAACGATCTAATTTGGCGAATCATTAATACATCATGACGCTGATAATATCGCCTATTACCTCGGCGCTTAACAGGACTTAGGTCTTCAAACTCTTGCTCCCAGTAACGAAGCACGTGCGGCTTAACACCACAAAGCTCACTCACCTCACCTATAGTGAAATACCTTTTTGCTGGTATCGCTGGCAATTCGTTATTATTACTCGGCTCCAGCATATTGTTCTACCCTAGCTTTAAGTTTTTGACCTGACCTAAATGTTACCACACGACGTGCTGAAATAGGAATTTCCTCACCTGTTTTTGGGTTTCTACCAGGCCTACTACTTTTATCTCTTAATTCAAATTTACCGAACCCTGAGATTTTTACTTGCTCACCATTCTCTAAAGAACCCTTAATTTCTTCAAAAAATAATTCAATCATTTCCTTAGCTTCACGTTTATTTAATCCTAATTCATCAAATAAACGCTCTGCAAAATCAGCCTTTGTTAATGCCATTCAATTAATCCCTAAGTTTTGCATTGATATTACTATTTAACGCTTCTAATACTTTGTTAAATATAGCATCAATTACAGAATCTGTTAGTGTTTGTGCTGAATCTTGTAAAATTAAACTTAATGCAACACTCTTATAACCTTCATCAACGCCCTCACCTCGATAAATATCGAAAATTTGTACGTCTTTTATCAAGTATTCCTTACAATTCCGTATGGTTTTTATAATTTCGTTTGCGGTTACTTTTTCTTCAACTAGCAATGCCATATCTCTACGCACTGATGGAAATTTGGACAGCACTTCAAATTTTGGTATTGCTTTATTGAAAACAAATTCCTGAACTAATTCAAATAGAAAAACAGGTGTTTCAAATCCTAGTTTTTTCTCTAATGTAGGATGCAGCATTCCCATTAAGCCAACTTTTTCACCTGCTGCATTTAAAATTTCTGCAGACTGTCCAGGATGTAAAGAAGGATGCTTTGTCACTGTAAACTGAGCGTCACAATCACTTAAATAAAACAACGCTTCCAAATCGCCTTTTAAATCAAAGAAGTCAACTTTTCTACTTTTTTCAGTCCATTGCTCAACTGCAAGATCACCCAACACTAAACCTGATAACATTTTTTGCTGAATCGTTTCGCCATCCTTCTTAAGGAATCGCAAGCCTGTTTCAAATAAACGCACCCTACTTTGTTGACGCTTAGTATTATATAAAGCAGCATTTAAAAGCCCACACCACAAAGTGGTACGCATCACAGATAATTCTGAAGATATAGGGTTTTGCAACTTAATAACTTCATCATCAGGTGCAATAATCTGCTGAATGTCTTCATCAACAAAACTGTAAGTAATGGCTTCTTGATAACCTCTATCAACTAATAAATCTTCTACTCTAGCAATTGGTAAGATAGCTTCTTCTGCTTTACCCAATTCAGAACGCATCAGTAAACTGCTATTAGGCAAATTATTGTAACCGTAAATTCGCCCTACTTCTTCAAGTAAATCAGCTTCAATCTCAATATCAAAACGACAGCCTGGAGGTGTTATGTTCCAACCTTCAGCACACGTTTCAACTTGCATGCCTAAACCTTCAAAAATCTCAGTAACTTCTGCATTAGCCATGCTAATACCTAAGACTTTTTCGATACGATTTTGTCTTAAATTAACCGCATTTCTTTTTGGTAACGCTGCATCCGTAGTCACCTCGGTAATAGGACCCACACTACCATCAGTAATTTCTACAATTAACTGCGTTGCACGCTCAATCGCTCTTTGTTGCAAGCTAAAATCAACACCACGCTCAAAACGATGGGATGAATCTGTATGTAACCCAAAGTTACGTGCTTTTCCTGCAATTGAAATAGGGGTAAAAAAAGCACATTCAAGAAAAATATCTTTAGTGTCATTGGAAACAGCCGTCGCCTCCCCGCCCATAATACCCGCTAAAGCCAATGCCTGTTTTTCATCAGCAATAACTAAAGCTTTACCATCTAATTTAATAGTCTGGCCATTCAATAAAACTAATTCTTCAGCTTTATTACCCACTCGTACAGTAATTGAACCAGTCAGTTTTTTAGCATCAAAAGCATGTAATGGTTGACCTAATTCTAACAACACATAATTTGTTACATCGACAATAGGCCCTAGACTTCTAACACCCGAACGCCTTAAAGCTTCTTGCATCCATAATGGAGTTTCAGCATTTGGATTAACGTTCTTAATTAATCGACCTAAATATCGAGGACAAGCTTCAGTTTCATCAACCGATACATTAATCACCGCATCATGGCTAACTTCAACCGGACTTACATCTACCGCAGTCCAATCCATTTTATTTAGTACTGCAACTTCTCTAGCAACCCCTTCCACACTCAAGCAATCTGCACGGTTAGGCGTTAAATCTAATTCGATAATTTTATCATCTAAAGAAAAGTACTCCCGAATATCCGCCCCCACCGGAGCATCCTCTAGCAGTTCCATTAAGCCATCCGCATCCGCAGCAAGGCCTAATTCTTTTTCTGAACATAGCATACCCAGTGATAGCTCACCGCGTAATTTTGATTCTTTAATCTTAAAATTGCCTGGTAAAACTGCACCCACTAATGCAGCAGGAATTTTTAACCCTACTTTTACATTACTAGCGCCACAAACAATTTGAATGGGTTCCGCGTCTCCAACAGCTACCTGACAAACCTTTAATTTATCAGCGTTAGAATGCTGTTCCATTGAAACAACTTCACCGACCACAACTCCTGTAAATTCTGCGGCTGCAGGCTTTACAGAATCAACTTCTAGACCAGCCATTGTTAGCTGTTCGACAAGTTCTTCAGTACTAACAGGTGGATTGACCAGCTCTCTTAACCAAGCTTCACTTATTTGCATGATTCAATCTCGCCTTAATTAAATTGTTCTAAAAATTTAAGATCGTTCTCAAAGAACATTCTTAAATCATTAATTCCGTAACGTAGCATTGCTAAACGCTCAACCCCCATACCAAAAGCAAAGCCAGTAAATTCATCACTATTGATATCCACTGATTTAAATACTTCAGGATGAATCATTCCGCAACCCATCACTTCTAACCATCCCGTATGTCCACAGACACGACAGCCTTTGCCGTCACACATCACACATTCAATATCAACTTCTGCTGATGGCTCTGTAAAGGGGAAGTAAGAGGGTCTAAAACGCACTTGAATATCTTTCTCGAAAAAAGCACGTAAAAATTCGTAAACCACACCTTTTAAATCTGCAAAACTGACATCAGTATCAACTAAAAAGCCTTCAACTTGATGAAACATTGGCGTATGAGTTACATCAGAATCGCAACGATAAACTCGACCTGGTGCAATCACTTTTAAAGGCGGCTTATTTGCTTCCATCGCTCTAATTTGAACGGGCGAAGTATGCGTTCTTAATACAGTATGAGGATCAAAGTAAAAAGTATCGTGCATAGCCCTAGCTGGATGATGAGCTGGGATATTTAATGCTTCAAAGTTATGATAATCATCTTCAATTTCAGGACCTTCAACCACATTAAACCCTACGCTAGCAAAAATCTTGGATATTCTGCGTAAAGTAATAGTGACAGGATGAAGCCCTGCAATAGATTGGCCTCGACCAGGCAAAGTAACATCCACTGATTCGCTAGCTAATCGCTCATCTAAAGCAGCTTGTTGCATGGCTGTTTTAGCTTGTTCTAGCTGTTGTTGGAATTCACCTTTGGCTTTATTAATAACTTGACCGACAGCACGCCTTTGATCAGGATCAAGTTTACCCAGTTGCTTCATCTGTAGGGTGAATGCACCCTTTTTTCCCAGATAGGAAACTCTGACTTGATCTAATTGGGTAAGGTCTGTTGATTCTGCAATGGCTTGTAGACCTTGCGATAGAATTTCTTCGAGATTAGCCGACACAGCTCAGCTCACTTTTGTAGTATTTGATGGGAATAGAAAAAGTCTGAGAAACAAGGATTTGAACTTGAATTAAGTTCAAATATATAATCACACCTATTTCTAGCTTATTTCTTATAAATAGAGGAATTGAGCTCACTCCCTTCAAAATGAAAAGAGTGAATCAAAAAAAGAGTATTTAATAAATCAAATACTCTTTCACCTTTTTTAAGAAGGTTTGCTTTGATTTGCTTTAGCAATCTCTGCAATTTTAGCAAAAGCATCCATATCACGTACTGCGATATCAGCTAATACTTTACGATCAATCGCTACATTAGCTTTTGTTAAACCGTTGATGAAACGACTGTATGACATACCGCACAAACGAGCTGCAGCATTAATACGGACAATCCATAAAGCACGGAATTGACGTTTCTTTTGTTTACGGTCACGGTAAGCATATTGCCCCGCTTTAATTACCGCTTGTTTAGCAACGCGATAAACTCTACTACGTGCACCGTAGTAACCTTTCGCTTGCTTTAAAACTTTTTTATGTCTTGCTCTGGCAGTTACGCCACGTTTTACTCTAGCCATGATTCTTTCCTAATTAGTTATGCGTAAGGTAACAAACGTGCAACCATTGGCACATCTGAAGGATGAATACTGGCTGCTTTACGCAACTGTCTTTTACGCTTAGTCGATTTCTTAGTTAAGATATGGCGGCGGTGAGACTGACCACATTTAAAACCATTTTTGGTTTTTTTAAACCGTTTAGCTGTACCGCTATGGGTTTTCATTTTAGGCATTTGTTTTCTCCAATAAATAATTAAAACATCCCTGAGATTCAAACTCGATGAGGCAAAATGCATGGCCCGATCGAATGAGTTACATCATAATGATGTATTTAACGATTCTTCCTAAATCGTAAGGATTAAAAACCCTTTATTTCTTATAACTATTCAGAACACTGCTGATTTACTGCATAACTGCGTTGAAAGTGCTCATTCACACTGGTAATCTCCGCGATTTCGCCTTGTTCTACAGTAAATCTGAACAGCTAATTGAGCATAGCTAAATAGTTTTTATTTCTTTTTCCTAGGTGCCATAACCATAACCATTTGGCGGCCTTCAAACTTAGGAAATTGCTCAACTAAAGCCAATTCTGACAAGTCTTTTTCAATCCGTTTTAATAGTTCCATACCAATTTCTCTATGCGCCATTTCACGACCACGAAATCGAACGGTAATTTTGGTTTTATTACCTTCTTCAAGAAACTTGGTTAGATTTCTCAGTTTAACCTGATAATCACCTTCTTCAGTTCCAGGTCTAAACTTAATTTCCTTGATCTGAATCTGCTTTTGTTTCTTTTTAGCAGCTTGCTGCTTTTTATTTTGCTCAAACTGATACTTGCCGTAATCCATTACCTTACAGACGGGAGGATCTGCATTAGGTGAAACTTCCACCAAATCCATATTTGCATCAAATGCAAGCTGCTTAGCTTCCGCTAATGTAATGACACCTACTTTTTCACCATCAGCCGCAACGACACGAACTCTTCTTGCCGTAATATCGTTATTTAAGCGTGTGGTATCTCTTTTAGAAGCGATGTTTTAATCTCCCAGTTGTTGTTTTTTATTTTTTGTCTGCAACCTGTTTACTTAGCATATTGACTAAAGCATCCATTGACAGACCACCTAGATCATCACCCTTTTGCGAACGAACAGCAATCGTTTGATCTTCTAATTCTTTATCACCAATAATAAGAAGATAAGGAACACGTTGCATAGAGTGCTCGCGAATTTTAAAGCCTATCTTCTCATTTCTCAAGTCTATTTTTACTCTATAGCCTTGTTTTTCTAATTCTTGCCTTATTTTTTCAGCATATTCTTCATGCCGACTGGCTATATTTATCACTGTAACTTGCACTGGAGACAACCACAATGGGAAGGTACCAGAATATTGTTCGATCAAAATACCGATAAAGCGTTCTAACGATCCTAACACGGCTCTATGCAACATTACCGGCACTTGCTTGGAGCCATCTTCTGCAATATAGGTAGCATCTAACCGACTAGGCATTGAAAAATCAACCTGAATTGTGCCACATTGCCAAACTCGATCTAAACAATCTTTTAATGAAAATTCAATTTTAGGGCCGTAAAAAGCACCCTCACCTGGTTGTAATTCCCAGTCTAATTTTTTATTGTCAAGCGCAACTTCTAAAGCATTTTCTGCCTTATCCCAGTCATCATCACTACCTACTCGATTTTCTGGACGAGTTGATAATTTAACAATAATATCATTAAAACCAAAGTCTTTATAAACTTCAAATAATAAATCGATAAAAGTTGAAACTTCATCTTGAATTTGATTCTCAGTACAAAAAATATGCGCATCATCTTGCACAAAATTTCTGACTCGCATCAATCCATGCAGTGTCCCAGATGGCTCATTTCGATGACAAGAACCAAACTCAGCCATTCTGATAGGTAAATCTCGGTAACTTTTCAAACCTTGATTGAAGATTTGAACATGACACGGACAGTTCATCGGTTTAACAGCGTAATCACGATGTTCAGAATGCGTGGTAAAAATCATCTCACCAAATTTTTCCCAATGCCCTGATTTCTCCCATAGCGAACGATCTACTAACTGGGGAGTCTTAACCTCACCATAACCATTCATTTGCAACTTATCACGCATGTATTGCTCTATTTGCTGATAAATAGCCCAACCTTTCTCATGCCAAAACACCATGCCTGGCGCTTCTTCTTGCATATGAAAGAAATCTAATGCTTTCGCTAATTTACGATGATCTCTTTTTTCGGCTTCTTCTAAGCGATGCAAATATGCTTTTAAATCTTTTTTATCCGCCCATGCAGTCCCATAGATACGTTGCAACATTTCATTATCAGAATTACCGCGCCAATAAGCGCCAGCAACCTTCATCAATTTAAATGCTTTTATCTTACCGGTACTCGGCACATGAGGACCTCGACACAAATCAGTAAATTCACCCTGCGTATACAAAGATAAATCTTCGTCCGAAGGAATTGATTCAATAATTTCTGCTTTATAGTCTTCCCCCATACCTTTAAAGAAAGCAATAGCCTCATCTCTAGAAAGCACAGATCGTGTAATATCAATATTTTGAGATACCAAGAACTGCATTTTCTTTTCAATTGCTTTTAAATCTTCTGGGGAAAATGGGTGCTCCAATGAAAAATCATAAAAGAAACCATTATCAATAACTGGCCCAATAGTCACTTGAACATCAGGGAATACTTGCTTAACCGCCTGAGCCAATAAATGTGCTGCCGAATGCCTAATAACTTCAAGACCTTCTGTATCTTTAGCTGTGATAATAATTAAATCAATATCTTGCTCAATTAGATAACTTGCATCAACAACTTCACCATCGATTTTCCCTGCCAATGTAGCTTTAGCCAAACCCGACCCAATTGATTTTGCAACTTCCATTATTGTTACAGCTTGATCAAATTCTCGCTTTGATCCATCAGGAAGAGTAATTATGGGCATTTTGATGTCTTTAAAAAGTTTCTAAAAAAAAAGCACCGCGTTGCGGTGCTTTATAATTTGGTAGGCGCGAGTAGATTCGAACTACCGACCCCCACCATGTCAAGGTGGTGCTCTAACCAACTGAGCTACGCGCCTGAAGTCTTGTATTCGATCCAAGTATTATATCAAGACTTTTTTCTTATGCAAGCCCATTATCATTAAATATTTAAAATATACAAAATTCATGACCTTTTCATGAGTGCTCCCATTAAAACATAAGCATGCAAAGAAACATCCAGCAAACTGGCATTCTAAAGC
>CAZMQH010000001.1:0-41320 GCA_964568245.1 uncultured Methylomarinum sp. | reverse complement strand
CTGGTTTCCATTGACGGAAAGACCAGATCAATATGCCAATAATAAAGAATGCACTGGGTGGTAATAACATAAGACCGTTTGGTTCGTACCAACCGCCATCTTTTGTTAATGGAAAAATCTCTATTCCCAACAATTTACCTGAACCAAACAACTCTCTAAAAAATGCAACAATAATTAAGATTAAACTATAACCTGCACCGTTACCAATACCATCAATAAAGCTGGCCATCGGTGGGTTTTTCATCGCATAGGCTTCAGCTCTACCCATAACAATACAGTTGGTAATAATCAAACCAACAAATACTGATAGTTGCTTGCTAACATCATAAGCAAAGGCTTTAAGCACTTGATCAACAACAATTACTAATGAAGCAATAATTGTCATTTGTACAATAATACGAATACTGCCTGGAATATGATTTCTAATCGAGCTAATCGCAGCACTTGAACAGGCTGTTACTGCTGTTAAAGCAACCGCCATAATTAACGATGTAGACATTTGCGAAGTTACCGCCAACGCCGAACAAATCCCCAGTACTTGTAAGGTAATCGGGTTGTTATTGACCAGTGGATCGGTCAATATTTTTTTAGTATCTATAGCTTCACTCATGATCAGCCCTCCCCTTTAGTTCTGACTTTATCAAGATAAGTAGAGAAACCTTGATTACTCATCCAATACTTAACAAGATTAGAAACACCTAAACTCGTTAGTGTTGCACCAGCTAAACCATCAACATTATATTCAGAACCTGGTCTTGATGTATTAACAACACCTTTAATCAAGCCCAGCTCAACTTCACCTGATTCTGCGTAAACTTTTTTACCTTTCCACAATGCACGCCAATTAGGGTTAACAACTTCCCCGCCCAGCCCAGGTGTTTCCGCTTGATCGTAAAAGTTAATGCTTTTAACTGTTTGACCATCAGCTTCTAAAGCTAGGAAACCATACATTGTTGACCATAAACCATAGCCATGCATAGGTAAGATAATTGACTCAATTGCATCACCATTTTTAACCAAATAAACTTTAGCTATTTTAGCTTTACGTTTAATACTGGCTATATCATCTGCTGTTGCAATATTAATGTTTTGTGCTGGATCTTTAGCTGCCTTACGTTGATCGTAAGTTGCTACATCCAACCCTTCAACATAGTCACCTGTTTCAATATCAACTAGCTTTTCTTCGATTTTACTCGCGAAAGCTTTATTAATATCTGTACCTTCTTCTAACAGGCCTGCAACTTCAAGAATATTCTTCTTCATATCCAAGGCTTTGTTTTCAATTTGTAACGGTCTTAAAGCAACCGCTGCAAATGAAACCAAAATAGCACAAACAAAACAAAGCGCTAACGCAACAGCAATGGTTTTTTCTAAACTATCATTGCCCAGTGCTAAAATTTTTTCTTTATAAGCATCAAACTTTTGGTAATGCTCACACTTATCTAAGCGTTCTTTTATTCCATTAGACATGACGATTCATCCTTCTCTTAATATTTGCCTGAACGACAAAATAATCAATAACAGGGGCAAACATATTGGCAAATAAAATCGACAACATCATGCCTTCTGGGAAAGCTGGATTTACCACACGAACTAATACAACCATCACACCAATTAATGCGCCAAAAATCCAACGACCTGTATCAGTCATTGCTGCGCCTACTGGGTCAGTCGCCATATAAACCATACCAAAAGCAAAACCACCAACCGTTAAATGCCAGTAGAAAGGAAATGCAAACATAGGGTTAGTATCACTACCAATCATATTGAACATCACTGATGTTGCAATCATGCCTAGCAATACCCCCCCCATAATTCTGTATGAAGCAATACGGGTATAAAGTAAAAACGCTGCGCCAATAAAGATCGCTAGGGTAGATGTTTCACCAATTGATCCTGGAATAAAACCTAGGAAAGATTGAAACCAAGAATAACCTGCTGCATTAACTGCATCTAAACCACCTTGAGCCGCAAGACCTAAAGGTGTTGCCATGGTGTAGCCATCAACACCAACCCAAGCCATATCACCTGAAATCGCTGCTGGGTAGGCAAAGAATAAAAATGCACGACCCGTTAAAGCTGGGTTTAAAAAGTTTTTACCTGTTCCACCGAACACTTCTTTACCAATAACAATACCGAAAGAAATACCCAGGGCAACTTGCCATAAAGGAATATCAGGTGGCAGAATCAATGTGTATAACATTGATGAAACCAAAAACCCTTCGTTTACTTCATGACCACGAACGGTAGCAAATAAAACTTCCCAAATACCACCGACAGCTAAAGTAACAAGGTAAATAGGTAAAAAGAATAACGCGCCATGAACCATATTAGAAAACGGGTTCATTGGGTTATAGCCTAATAGTGACATAGGAATACTACGCCAGCTTGTTGTTTCAGCTAAGCCCATAGCTTCTATCGCCAAGTTAGCTTGGTAACCTGTGTTATACATTGCCATTAAAATACAAAACAATGTTGCGATTACAACAAATGTCATTGTACGTTTCAGGTCATTACCATCACGAACATGTGTTGTGCCGCGTGTTACATCAGACGGTGTGTATATAAAAGTATCTACCATCTCATACAGACCATAGTACCTTTCTAGTTTACCGCCTTTCGTAAAATGCGGCTCTATGCTATCTAAAATATCTCTAGCCGACATTATCCTTCCTTCTCAATTTTAGTTAGATTCGCTCTTAATACAGGGGCAAAATCATGCTTACCTGGATCAACGAAAGTAAATAAGGAAACATCTTCCTCAACTAATTCAAGCCCACCTAATAACTGTGCCTGATCAGTATCACCTACCACCAAAGCTTTTAATAATGGCGTGGATAATATATCCAAAGGCATCACAGTTTCATAAACGCCAACGGGCACAATGGCTCTATTACTACCATTTTTATCGGTGGTTAAAGGAAACAAACGATTATTTTTTCGATCAACGCTTGAGGTATAAATATTCATTGCTGAATACTTATCTTTACCTGCTACAATCCAGCCAAACAACTCACGTTGTCTACCTTCTTTAAGTGCAGAAACCTGATTGTTATACAAACCAAGATAAGCGTATGCATCGGCCGCTTCGTGACCATATAAAACTGAACCAGAGATCACTCTGTTTTCAGCATCATCTAACTCACCAGCAACCAAATCATTTGTATTAGCACCTACTCGTGTTTCTAATAATCTAGGCTTGGTAACTGCTGGCCCTGCCAAAGAAATAACTCTATTTGTATTTAATTTTCCTGTGGAAAACAATGCGCCAATAGCAATGACTGCTTGATAGTCAACATGCCAAACTTCTTTTTCTGCATTAACAGGGTCAAGAAAATGAATATGTGTACCGGGCAAACCTGCAGGATGTGGGCCTGAAAACTCTTCCATTTGAACAGCATCAACAGTAATTACATCACTGCCTGTTGCTTTACATAAGTATGTTTTACCTGTAGTTAATTTAGCAACAACAGCTAAGCCTGTTGCAAAATCAGCCTCTCTCGATTTAATAATAACGGCTGGGTCAGCAGCCAATGGACGTGTATCCATTGCCGTTACAAAGATTGAACTGGCAACTGCATCAACCGTTGGAATTTTGCCATAAGGACGGGTTAAAAAAGATACCCACAAACCAGATGTCAAAAGGTTTTCTTTGACTTGCTCTACGGTTAATGTGGCTAAATCTTTTTTAGCGTATTTAGTAAAAGATTCTTGAGCTGTGCCTTTTAGTTCAATCACGACCGACTGCAAAACACGCTTAGCGCCACGGTTAATTGCTTTAACAACACCAGCACCTGGTGAAGTAAAGTTTACCCCTGAGTTTTGTTTATCGGTGAATAGCACTTGTCCTAATTTAACGGTATCACCTTCGGCGACCATCATTTTAGGCTTTAGGCCAACGTAATCCTTCCCCAAAATAGCAACAGATTTAACCTTGTTACCTTTTTCAATAATCTGTTCAGGACCTCCCGTAATGGGTAGATCTAAACCTTTTTTAATAATAAATTGCATAGTGAATAAGCCTGTTCTCCAGACAAGTTGCGATAAACAACCCTCCCCATAAAAATGGGAGGCACTTTAAGACGTAAAACTCTTCTATTATACCACAATTTGGGGTTTTTTCTCAATCAATCAACCCTTCAAAAACATCAATTATAAAAACCCCATTAAAATCATCTAAATTGAGTTAAATTAAAATATACTCAATTAGTATTAGCATAGACCAACACCCGTCACTAGCAACCTATTTCACTCAGGGGCTTGCAATTAATAAATATACTCACAATATGAAAGGTTTTTGTTTCTGCTTGAATTATCTCAAGAGGCGCATAGTTATTCTATGCAACGATTGAGATAATTCAAGCAGAAACAAAAAGACAAGCAAGGTGGGTATATTTATTACTTGTAAGTTCCTTATTATCAACAGGTAAATATCATATCTTCCGTACATTGCTATTCTTTCCTTGAAGGTGCTGGCAAAAACAAAGCTTTACTAGGTGGCAAAGGTGACCACCTTAGCGAAATGGCATAAACCAGCCTTAATATCCCCCATGATTTATTATCAGTACCGACACTTGCCTAAGCTACATACTGAGCAATGCTTTATCTCCCCCTGATAACTGAAATTAAGCAACAAATTCAAAACATTGAAAAACAAACTGGAAAAACCTTTGGAGGAAGCAATGACCCTCTTCTAGTTTCAGTTCACTCAGGCTCAGCCATTTCAATGCCTGGGATGATGGATACGGTTTTAAACCTAGGACTCACTAACAAGCCTTATATCGCAAACCAACAATCCTAGATTTACTTATGATGCATATAGACGATTCATTCACTTATTTGGCAAAGTTGCTCTTAATATTAATGATGAAAATTTGGCTCAATGATTGAGACTGTTTGTGTATGCACTAGGGCAGGACATTTAGCTGAAGAAGCTGAATTATTTTCCTTTGGTACGAATAATTTAATCTAGGCAACATTTTCATTCTCTCGTGAAAATGCAGAAAACAAATTTCTACCTTTATATGAAAATGCCAAACTTTTATAAGACAATCCTTTTGAAGTTCTTGATATCAAAGGCGCTGGCGAATTAATGAAATTAACGGTTAATCTAGGCTGGGGAACTCGGCCAGATATAAGCATCGAATAGGTGGTGAACAGGGCGGACACCCTAAATCAATTAATTTTTGTCACGATATAAAACTTGATTATGCCTCATGCTCTGCACCGAGGATACCAATTGCCAGATTAGCAACAGCACATGCTAAGCTTCTTGAAACCAAGCATTAAGCCCAGTTTCGAGGTAGAGACAAGACATGCCTTGTCTCTACAACCAACAATTATTTATTAAATGTAGTTCCTATTGTACCAACAGGCAATACAGGCATTTCTTGCTTAGGGAACTCACCTGTTAACGCATCTAAGAAAGCAACAATATCAGCAATATCAGATTTAGGTAAATCTTGACCTAATTGTAATTTAGCCATTAATTTAACTGCTTTCTCTAAAGTTTTAACACTACCATTATGGAAATAGGGTGCAGTTAAAGCAATATTTCGCAATGTAGGCACTTTCCACATATGCTCATCAGCTGCATTTTTAGTAACCTCAGCTAAACCTTTATCATCTTTAAAGCCGTATTGCGCTTCAAAATAACCATTACTGATTACTGGGAATTTTTGGAATACACCCGGACCATTAAAAGCAGGACCACTATGGCAAGCAACACACCCTAATTCAACCGCTTTATTCATACCACGAATTTGCTGCTTAGTCATCGCTGACTTATTACCTTTTACATACTTATCATAAGGACTATTCGGAGTAATTAATGTTCTTTCGTAAGCAGCAATCGCTTTAGTCGCTGTATCTTTAGAAATTGCATTTTTACCAAAAGCCTTAGCAAAAGCTACTTGATAGCCTTCAATCGCTTCCAAACGAACAACTACCTCATCCCAGCTTTTCATTCCCATTTCAATAGGATTTGTTACTGGGCCTGCAGCTTGCTCTTCTAAACTAGCCGCACGACCGTCCCAGAATTGAACTTTATTAAATGCAGAGTTCCAAACTGTTGGCGCACTACGTCCACCAACCTGACCTTCTACACCCACTGAGCCAGCACGATTATCTTCACCACCTAACATTGTATTATGGCAAGATGCACAAGACACCGTGCCAGACGATGATAAACGAGGATCATGATACAACATTTTACCTAAAGCTACTTTTTCAGCAGTGGTAGGATTATCTGCTGGTGCTGGTGCTTTTGTCGGCAATGCCTGAGCAAATACAACAGAAGCTGAACCAGCAAGTGCCAAAGCAGTAACTAGCGAACGAATTTTAAACATAACTACCCTCCAAGGTATTATTATAATGGTCTACCATTGAATTGTAAGGTATGCCATTGATTAGGTAAATCAAAAAAATTAAACTCACCTTCATTACAACGCAAAAAATAGCGCTAACAATTTCAGCCTGCAATTGAAACAAAGCCAATATACTCTGGACCGATTCAAGCCCGTCCTACAAAATATTTTAGTTTTTTAACAAGGTTAAACTAGCGCCCAAACAACTTAACTAAATGAGCCAATCTACCCGCTCTTTCAGCGGTTAACCGCTCCCAAGAAAAGCGCCACATCCAGTTCCCCTCACAGGTTCCAGGAATATTCATTCTGTCCTCAGACCCTAATTCAAGAATATCTTGCATCGGGACAATAGCTAAATTTGCAACCGAGGCAAAAGCAACACCAACTAGTGTAGAAGGCATTGATGTTTTAGAAAAGCCCAAATATTCATACACACGATGCTTTTCATGATCACTTAATGCATTAAACCAACCTAAAGTTGTATCATTATCGTGCGTCCCGGTATAGACAACACTATTTTGCTCGTGATTATGCGGCAAATATAAATTATCTGAGCTGCCATCAAAAGCGAACTGCAGAATCTTCATACCTGGTAAATTGAACTCGCTCCTAAGCTCATCCACTTCTTCAGTTATAATCCCTAAATCTTCCGCCACCAAAGACACAGAGCCACATTCTTTGGCAATCGCCTTTAATAAGGCTTTACCAGGAGCTGCCACCCATTGACCGTTAATTGCCGTATCTTCATCTGCTGGAATCTCCCAAGCTGACTCAAAGCCTCTAAAGTGATCAATTCTGACAATATCAAAAAGCTCACCTTGAGTTTTAACTCTATCAATCCACCATTTAAACCCAGTTTTCTTTAAATATTTCCAATTATAATGTGGATTTCCCCATCGCTGCCCAGTTTCAGAGAAATAATCAGGAGGAACACCTGCAACAACTGACATTTCACCGTCTTTATCTAGCTTAAAAACTTCTCTATTAGCCCAAACATCAGAACTATCGTAAGAAACAAAAATAGGAATGTCACCAAATAAAAGCACATTCCGTTCTTTAGCATAGTGCTTTAATTCAGCCCACTGGGTAAAGAAAACAAACTGTTCAAATTTAGCCCCTTCAACCAAAGAACTTAATCTCTGATGTGCTTCTTTTATCGCTTTGGGTTGTCTGTTTTTTAATGCTTCAGGCCACTGGTTCCAACATTGACTACCAAACTCTTGTCTGAGTGAATAAAATAATGAAAAGTCATCTAACCAACTCCCATTATCCTGACAAAATTGAAAAAAGCTTTCCTTATCCTCTTTACTAGCTAAGCCTTTAAATCCAGTAAACGCTTTGGCTAACAAGCATGTCTTACTAAAACCATCACCGGCATGACTATCAGTACACGACTCTCTTGCTTCCAACCAACCTTTTTTCTCCAACCAACGAGTATCAATAAACATAGGATTACCTGCATGCGCAGATAAGCACTGATAAGGCGAACCATCACTATGCGGCATACCCAAAGGAAGTGTTTGCCACACAGTAACGCCTGAATCATGAAGAAAATTCACAAAATTATAGGCTTCCTGCCCCAGATCACCTGAGTCACCAGCACTTGGCAAAGAAGAAATGTGAAGCAGTATTCCTGCTCTTCGTGTATTTAAAGGGTTACTCATATTATAAAAATTATTTTTTTGAAATATATCAGAATAAAGCCCGACTTTTCAGTATAAAGAGAGGCTTTAATAGAATTCATCTTATAAGATGTCTCTGCTGACCAAGCATTTCAGGAGTGACTAGAACAATCCCTCCTGGACTCACTTCAAATCTTTTTTCATCATCGGCTTTATTTTCACCAATAACTGTACCTTCAGGCACATGACAGCCTTTTTCAATAATGGCCTTATTGATACGGCAATTTCTGCCAATGATAGCTTCTGGCAAAATAACGGAATCCGTTACCGTAGTATATGAATTCACTTTAACATCAGAAAACACTAGAGAATGTTTTACTGTTGCACCAGAAATAATACAACCACCTGAGATCATTGAGTCAATTGCCTGACCTCGTCTATCTTCATCATCAAAAATAAATTTTGCAGGCGGATTTTGCGCCTGATAAGTCCAGATAGGCCATGTTTTATCATATAAATTCAAATCAGGGTTAACACCAATCAACTCCATATTGGCTGACCAGTATGCATCCAATGTACCTACATCACGCCAATAACTTTGCTCACCTTGTAAATTTAAGAAAGGGTAGGCATTAACCGTGTGTTGATTAATAACTGAGGGAATAATATCATGTCCAAAATCTCTAGTTGATCCCGCTGTTTCAGCATCTTTAATCAACTGTTCAATAAGGAATTGAGTATTAAAAATATAAATTCCCATAGAAGCCAAGGCAACATCATCGCGCCCAGGAATACAGGGCGGATTTACTGGTTTTTCTACAAACTCTTGAACTTGTCTGTTTTCATTAACATGCATAACACCAAATTCTTTAGCTTCATCTAATGATACTTCAAGGCAACCAATGGTTAAATCAGCATTTTTATCAAAATGATCTGCCAACATGGAACCATAATCCATTTTATAAATATGGTCACCTGCAAGTATTAATACATATTCAGAATTTTCACGGCGAAGCATATCAATACTTTGATAAATTGCATCGGCTGTACCTTCATACCAACCACCACCTTGCGCAGTTTGTTGTGCAGGCATCAAATTTACAAATTCACCAAACTCACCTCTTAGGAAACCCCAACCTTGCTGAATATGCTTTATAAGTGGGTCTGCCTTGTATTGAGTCAAAATACCTATTTTTCGTATTCCAGAATTAATACAATTTGACAAAGGAAAGTCAATGATTCTAAATTTACCACCAAAAGGAACAGCTGGCTTCGCTCGCCAATCCGTCATTTGTTTCAGTCGCGTGCCACGCCCACCAGCTAAAATCAAAGCGACCGTATTTCTTGTCAACTGACTAACAAAACGCTCATGATGTGAATTTTCTGAAACCGACATATTTACCTCTTATTGTTATTATACAAAGCATCATCCCTTTCAAATGCGAATATACCAAAATACTAAACAAAAATTGAAAAAACAATTAATTCATTATTTATCTCAGAAATTTGCTAATATTCATGGGTAGATATTCTACTACAATCCACAACAATGGGGCATTGCAAAGTGAACAAAAAAATAAAAAAGAATCAATCCAGTACTAAAAAAGCACTTGAGCCTGAAGAAAAACAGCTAAATAATGATTTAATTCGTATTAGTGAAGCAAGACATAACGATGTCTTTTCTATTTTAGGTCGTCATAAAAACAATGCCTTAACTACTATTACAGTCTATGCCCCATACACTGAAAGTATTAACCTTGGCACCGAAGGCCCCGCTTTCTATAGAATCCCAAACTCTGATTTTTTTCAGTACCAAACATCACAAGATAACTTGCCAGAACATTACCAACTAGCTCAAGTTGATAAAGAAGGTAATATAATTCTCACTTACGATCCTTATGACTTTGGTTCCATATTACCCGAATTTGATCAGCACCTATTTTCCTCTGGCAACCATTGGCATATATATAACCACTTAGGCTCTCATTTACGAACTATTGATGGTATTAAAGGGGTTTATTTTGCAGTTTGGGCCCCCAATGCCCACCGTATTAGTGTTGTAGGTGACTTTAACCATTGGGATGGCCGCTGTACTCCAATGAGAAACCTTAGTGGTAGCGGTATCTGGGAAATTTTTATACCCAATCTTAATACAGGCTGCAAATATAAATTTGAAATACTCAATAGCCAAACAAATGAGATTTTACTCAAAACAGACCCTTACGGCCAACAATTTGAATTTCGCCCTCAAACCGCCTCTATTGTAACGGATGAAAATCATTATAAATGGCTAGATAATCAATGGATGACGCATCGTAAAGAGCATGACTGGATACATGAGGCCATGTCCATATATGAAGTCCACCTTGGCTCTTGGCGAAGAGACTCTCAAGGAAATTACCTGAGCTATAGAGAACTGGCCATAGAGCTAGTTGATTATGTGAAAGAACTGGGCTTTACTCACATTGAACTTCTGCCTATTACTGAACACCCTCTTGATGATTCTTGGGGATACCAAACAACAGGGTACTTTGCACCTACAAGTCGGCATGGAACACCTGACGACTTCAAATATTTTGTTGATGTATGTCACAAAAATAATATTGGTGTCATTCTTGACTGGGTACCCGCCCACTTCCCCAAAGATGCTTTTGCACTAGCAAAATTTGATGGAACAGCTCTATATGAACATGAAGATCCTCGCAAAGGCGAACATAGGGATTGGGGCACGCTTATTTATAACTACAGCCGTAATGAAGTTAAAAACTTTTTATTAGCCAGCGCTAATTTCTGGCTAGAAGAGTTTCATCTTGATGGTCTAAGAGTTGATGCCGTTGCTTCTATGTTATATCTAGATTATTCTCGCGAAGCAGATGACTGGATTCCAAATATGTATGGAGGCAACGAGAATCTTGAGGCTATTGATTTCATGAGACATATGAACTCAATCACTCACGAACAACACCCAGGTACTGTCATCATTGCCGAAGAATCCACCTCATGGCCTCAAGTTACCCGCCCAACTTGGACTGGTGGATTAGGTTTTTCCATGAAATGGAATATGGGCTGGATGCACGACATGCTTTCTTATATGCAACAAGACCCTGTACATAGAATGCATCATCATGACAATCTAACTTTTGGCATGCTGTACGCTTTTTCTGAAAATTTCGTGCTGCCTTTTTCCCATGATGAAGTGGTTCATGGTAAAGGCTCCATGATTAACAAAATGCCAGGTGATGAATGGCAGCGCTTTGCCAACTTGCGCCTGCTTTACACCTTTATGTTTACCTATCCAGGTAAAAAATTATTATTTATGGGCTGTGAATTTGGCCAAGGGTCTGAGTGGAATTTTAATCAAGGTTTAGACTGGTATACACTAGACTACCCTCAACACAATGGTATTAAAACCTTAGTTAAAGACCTTAATCATGTCTATACAAGTCACCCATCACTCTTTCAACACGATTTCGAGCACGAAGGTTTTGAATGGATCGATTGCCATGATGTAAGTCACTCTATCATTAGTTACCGCCGTAAAACCGCAGACGAAGAATTGATTATTATTTTGAACTTTACTCCAGTAGTCAGAGAAAACTACCGTATAGGCGTGCCATCTGAAGGTAATTACACTGAAATTTTTAACTCGGATTCCAGTTATTACAATGGTAGCAATAAAGGCAATGGTAGCATTCCATCTGAACCCACACCTTGGATGAACTTACCCCATTCAGTTAACCTAACGCTTCCTCCATTAGCAGGCATTATTCTAAAATTATGAAAAAAATACTATTTGCAGCCAGTGAAGTTCACCCCTTAATTAAAACAGGTGGGTTAGCTGATGTTGCGGGCAGTTTGCCACGTGCTTTAGCCGAGTTATCACAAGATATTAGAATCATCCTACCTAACTACCAGTCTATTAAAAACACTGAGGAAGTCAGATTTATCAGCTCAGTTCGAGTCAACAACCAAGATGCCAACATTTTGGAAACCAAACTACCTAACAGTGATGTTATTGTCTGGTTAGTGGATTGCCCTGCTCTTTTTGACGTACCTGGAAACCCCTATGTAGATGAATCAGGAAATAGCTGGCCCAATATAGCCGACCGCTTCACTTTGTTCTGCCGTATTGTGGTTGAAGTTGCCATGAATAGAGCACATTTAGATTGGTCTGCGGATGTAGTCCACTGTAATGACTGGCAAACAGGCCTAGTCCCAGCTCTATTATCTATCGAAGATAATAAACCAGCCACGGTCTTCACCATTCATAATATGGCGTACCAAGGCATGTTTCCTGAAAGTGTATTTTTAGATTTAAATTTACCTCGTCAACTATGGCACCCTAATGGTGTTGAGTTCCATGACATGCTATCTTTTATTAAAGGTGGCCTGTCATATTCAAGTCGCATAACAACCGTGAGCCCAACTTATGCACTTGAAATACAAACCTCTGAATACGGCTATGGCTTAGAAGGTTTGTTAAGCCATAAATATAACATTTTAAGTGGCATCATCAATGGCCTGGACTTGGACCAATGGAACCCAGAAACAGATACCAGTATTAGCGAACCCTACGGCGTTGATAGCTTAGAAAAAAAGATAATCAACAAAACCTCATTGCAAGCTAGATCATCTCTGCCAGTCAACAAGTCAGTCCCCCTCTTTGGGTTAATCAGCAGACTGGTTGATCAAAAAGGTATTGACCTTATTCTTGACTGTTTAAAAGAAATGGTTGAAATGCCACTGCAATTTGTTTTATTAGGCAGTGGAGATAAAAGTGTTGAGCAAAAATTACTTGATTTTGCTAGGCTTTATCCAAAAAAGGTTTCAGTTACTATCGGTTATAACGAAGGACTTGCTCATCAAATTGAAGCTGGGGTAGACATTTTCTTAATGCCATCAAGATTTGAACCTTGCGGCTTAAATCAAATGTATAGCCAACGTTATGGAACCATCCCTATTGTAAGGGAAACAGGTGGATTAGCTGATACTATCGAAGATGCTTTACCTAAAAGCCTTGCCAAAAACACCGCAACAGGCATTTCATTTAAACAAGCGAGTTCGGGTGCTTTATTAGAAGCTATTAAACGCGCCATCTTGCTATACAATGACAAAAAATCCTGGAAGAAAATACAGGTAGCCGCCATGAAAAAAGACTTTTCATGGGAAAATAGTGCTAAACAATATTTGACTTTATACGAAGAGATTTGATTAAGAGCAGGTGAAAGGCTAACTCAACTTCTTTCCTGCTGCTGTTCCAATTTAGTGAGGGGCCAATGCTTAAAATATTATTTTTATTCCTTAGTGTTTTTTTTACTACTGACAGCACTGCTGATGATCTAGTCATGAAAGTAGTGCCTCTTAATAATCGCTTTGCTTCAGAGCTTCAGCCTTTAATTAGTCCATTTCTTGAAAATTCAGAACGCATTGTTGCTAACCGCTCCAGCCTTATCGTTAAAGCTACGCCTGCAAGACAAAAAGAGATCAAAAAGTTAATTGACCAGCTTGATTCACGTTTAAACAATTTAACTATAACGGTAATACAAAGTAACACTGAGTCAGCAGAATCACTTAATGCCTCTGCCAATAATAGAGTTAATATTCGTACAAGTAGACCATCTAGCCTTCCCTATAGATTCAGAGGTCGCTTTGCCAATACAGAAAGCTTAAACCACTCAAACAGCCAGCAACAAATTCAGACACTTGATGGGAAACCTGCTTATATAAAAATAGGACAAATACACCCCGTACAAAATATTAATATCTACCCATCTGGCTACGGCTACCCTGTTATTTCCACCAACACACAACTTATTGAAGCGAGTACAGGTTTTATGGTGACGCCTCGTTTATCTGGAAAACAAGTGACCCTAGAAGTTAGTCCTTGGTCTGATAAAATCAATAATTCTGGTGAATTCAGCACCCAAAGTGGACATACTACAATCAGGGTTAGGCTTGGACAATGGGTGGAAATTGGTGGAACTGATCAACAGAGCCAGCATACTAGATACGGCACTTTATCTCATCGATATTCAACAACAGATAAAAGTATGAAAATATTAATTAAAGTTGATAAAGCTCAATGAAGAACTCTAACAAATTGAAAAGAGACTTGATATAGTTATATGTAGACATATATATAAGTTTCCAAACAACAAGCTGAATAGGAGCATGAAAGTCTGAAGTTAAGGAAGCTCTAATTAAGTCGATTAGAATTTAGCGCAGAAAAAACAGTCGCTATTTTTCACTTGCATCAATTAATTTTAATTTCAATAAGAAAACACGTCTGTCATCTGCATGTAGAATTTCAAAACGAAATCTTTCGAACTCAAGCTTATCACCTTTTTTAGGCATATATCCTAACTGATGAACAACAAACCCACCGATTGTTTCATGCTCATCATCTTGTAAATCAGCCGAAAAGTATCCATTAAATTCATCAATAGGCATTAAAGCTTTGAGGGTAAACTTAGTACCATTGGCTTTTTGAACATATTGCTCTTCTTTAGCATCATGTTCATCTTCAATTTCACCCACAATCTCTTCTAAAACATCTTCAATGGTGACTAAGCCAGCCGTCATACCATATTCATCAACCACTATTGCCATGTGGTTTCTGTTTGTTCTGAACTCTTTTAATAAAACATTCAATCGTTTACTTTCAGGCACAACACTAACGGTTCTCATTACATCCTTTACCGTTAAGTTTTTAGCATCTAATGTGTACGACAACAAATCTTTTGCTAACAAAACACCCACAACATTACTTCGATCATCTTCAATAACCGGAAATCTAGAATGACCAAACTCTAAAACCAAAGGAAAAATAGTTTCTAACAAATCATCTTTCGATATTACGTGCATCTGAATACGAGGAACCATCACATCTCTAACCCGCATTTCAGAAAATTGTAAAACCCCTTCTATCATTGATAGTGCTTCAGCATCTAATAAATGCTTTTCTTGAGCATCTTTTAAAATATCTAATAAATCATTTTGATCTTGTGGCTCCCCCGACAGAAATTGACCTATTCGGTCGATTAACCCTTTCTGTTGAGGCTGTCTACTTGGTGGTTTATCGTCACTCATTGCTTACTTGCTCCTCATACGGATTATCTATTTTTATTTTTATTAATATTTTAATTTCTAAAGCTTCCATTTCTTCAGCATCCATATCATTAATATGATCATACCCTATCAAATGCAGCACACCATGAATAATCATATGTGCCCAATGATGATCTAAAGCTTTATTTTGCTGCTTAGCTTCTAGTTCAACAATGGGAGCGCACACTAACAAATCACCTAACAATTGACTATCAGCACCTTCAGGTGAATCGAAAGGAAAGCTAAGTATATTAGTCGCCCCTTTTTTACCACGATATTGCTCATTAAATTGAATCATTTCAGCTTCATCAACGATTCGAATCACAATTTCCGAATCTTGGGATGTATCTGTTAATACGGCATCAACCCATATTTTAAATTGTTCTGGTGTTGGCAGCTGCTGTGATTCCGATACAACCTGAAAATCTAAAAAATTCATTTGGCTTGCAGCTTCTCGTAGCGCTCATAAGCCACAACTATTCGCTGAACTAAAGGATGCCTAACCACATCCTTTGCACCAAATAAGGTAAAACTAATACCCTCCACATCTTTTAGTACTTTTAAAACATGTTTAAGACCAGACATTTTATCACTAGGTAAATCAATTTGAGTCACATCACCCGTTATCACGGCGGTTGAACCAAAGCCCACCCGAGTTAAAAACATTTTAATTTGTTCTACTGTGGTATTTTGTGCTTCATCTAAAATAATAAAAGAGTCATTTAAGGTTCTACCCCGCATAAAAGCTAAAGGAGCCACTTCAATGACATTTTTTTCTAATAGTTTTTCAACTTTCTCAAAACCCAGCATATCATACAAAGCGTCATATAAAGGGCGTAAATAAGGATCCACTTTTTGCGCCATATCACCCGGTAAAAAACCTAATTTTTCCCCTGCCTCTACTGCGGGTCTGACTAAAATAATTCGTCTCACCGTTTCAGCTTGAAGTGCATCGACCGCGCAAGCAACTGCTAAATAAGTTTTCCCCGTTCCTGCGGGGCCAACCCCAAAGTTAATATCATTGGCTTTAATACATTGCAAATAATCTTGTTGATTTTTGCCCCGCCCCTTTATCACTCCACGTTTAGTTTTAATCGAGACTGGTTCAATTTCCGCCTCATTTGCTGGCGTTATCTCTACTAATTGTTGAATACTTGAATCTTGCATAGCTAAGTGTAGATATTCTGGGGTTATGAGTTCATCAATTGTGGCATCAAACATGTTATTTATAAGGACACTGGCAGCTTTTACTGCATCGGCAAGCCCTGATACTTTAAATTGATTACCCCGATTAGCTATTTCTACTTTGAGTCGTTGCTCAATTTGACGCAAATGCGCATCAAACGCGCCACAAAAGTTGGCTAAACGACGGTTATCATCGGGTAATAAGGTAATTTCTTTAGATATTTGTAATTCTGACAAGGTATTAAGGCTATTTATTTAAGATTTTATCAACTGAAGACTCGACCAATCGAGCCCTTAATGAATTGGGTAATGCTTCTGTAATCATCACATCAACAAACTGGCCGACCAATCTAGGATGGGCGGTAAAGTTAACCACGCGATTATTCTCTGTGCGTCCAGTCATTTGTAACGGGTTTTTCTTTGACACGCCATCAACCAACACTGTTTGAACCGTATCAATCATAGCTTTTGAAATATCCTGAGTCATTTCATCAAGTCGCATTTTTAATTTTTTAAGACGTTGTTTTTTAACATCGTCAGAAACATCATCCGCCAGTTCAGCCGCAGGTGTTCCTGGGCGCGCACTGTAAATAAAACTATAGGAAAAATCAAAGCCTACTTGCTCAATTAAGGCCATAGTATCTTCAAACTCTTCCTCTGTTTCCCCAGGAAAACCAATAATAAAATCAGAGGATAAACTAATGCCTGGGCGAACAGCTTTCATTTTATCCATTATTTCCAGATAATCAGAGCGAGTATATCCCCGTTTCATATTCTCTAAAATATTATCACTGCCACTTTGTACTGGCAGATGTAAATGGCTGACCAATTCTGGAATTTCAGCAAATGCCTGGATAATTTCATCTGTATATTCAGCTGGATGCGATGTGGTAAAGCGTATTCTATCAATTCCATCAACCGCAGCAACGTAATGCAAAAGCAATGCAAATTCAGCTATCTCGCCATCTTCCATTTCTCCTCGATATGCATTTACATTTTGCCCTAATAAATTGATTTCACGAACACCTTGTTCAGCTAAAGAAGATATTTCAGCAATTACATCATGCAATGGACGGCTAATTTCTTCTCCCCGGGTATAAGGAACCACACAAAAAGTACAATATTTACTACAGCCTTCCATAATTGAAACAAAAGCTTTTGGTCCTTCAGCTCTTGGTTCTGGCAAGGCATCAAACTTTTCAATTTCAGGGAATGAAATATCAACCACGCGTTTATGTGTTTTGCGTGCCTCATCCAATAATTCTGGTAATCGGTGTAGGGTTTGAGGGCCAAAGACAATGTCTACATAAGGCGCTCGCTTTTGGATAGCCGCCCCTTCTTGGCTTGCTACACAGCCACCAACAGCAATGATGATATCGGGGCATTTATTTTTAATTTTACGCCAGCGCCCTATCGCAGAAAAAACTTTTTCCTGAGCTTTTTCTCTAATAGAACAAGTGTTCAATATTAAAACATTCGCTTCTTCTGGAGTTTCTGTCATCTCCATCTGATGAGAAGCTTGCAGTACATCCCGCATTTTATCGGAATCGTACTCATTCATTTGACAGCCATTAGTCTGTATAAAAAGTTTTTGCGCCATATTCGTTTTGTAGATACTCCCATTTTAATCTACTTTTAATAAACCCAACCATTCTAGCTGAGTAAAAAGGTGGGATATATTATAACCCAAGCTCCGCACCTATATCAAAAACCTAGCCTTTATTAGCGACTTTACGTTTAACAGCCTCACTCAAGTAAATTAATCGCATAGCATCATCAACCAATGTCCATTGCTTTATTTCGGTTAAAGTTCGAAAACACCCTAAACAGACATCGTATTCATTTAAACAACAATTTCGGACACAAGGTGATTCTATTTTACTCTGGTCTTGACCCATTTCTAAATCCATTGATTTTATAGTGGGGATACTCTTGCAATCACACCAAACTTTGGATGATCAAGATAATGTGTTTCATTCAATTTAAAGCGTCGTTTTTCATTCAAGCGATAAATAACAGACCCTATTGAATACTCAAAATCTGCTTTCAAGTGAACAAGATGACCGCGCTGTATTTGAAAAAAACCATTAATAGTGCCCTCAGGGTTAGAAATTTTTACAGCACGTCCCCTGCTATTTGATTGAACAGTTTGAATCCAAGCAACATGCATTAAAGGTTGATACTTATAGCTTCGTGCCAATTTAGCATAACTGCCATTTAAGCGCTTTCCTCCCACATTATATGCCGACAAATCAGACAGTCTTCTTGGCCATTGAATTTGACTTTCAGTTTGATCAAACACTTCCGTATTCGGCATATCTTGAGCAAAAATAAGCAATTCAATTTTATATGAACGCCCAGCTGCGGATACATTAAGACTAATAAGGCTTAGTACCAATAAAAAACACAATCTATTCATTTTTCTCATTTTTCATCCCTAACCTGAGTTAAGCAGGTGTTAACTGGTTCAACAATGCTGTCAAAAACGTAATTTTTTGTTCTACCGATTCAAATGCTTGAGTAAAGCGTAATTTATCAGCCCCATCAAATTGATAGCACTGAGCTTGAGTTTGAATTATGCTTATTAATTGCTCTGTATTAATTTTAGGAGCAGCCGTAAAAATAATGCGCCCACCCGCTACATGCGCATCTATTTTTTTAATTCCTAAAGGTTCTGCCAACTGTTTTAACTCAGCAATACTAAACAAAACCTTAACCGCATCGGGCAACAACCCAAATCGATCAATCATTTCAACTTTTAAAGCACGCAATTCTTCGCTATTTTCTGCACTGGAAATACGCTTATATAAAACCAAACGGGCATGGATATCAGGTAAATAATCCTCAGGTATCAAAGCTTGTGCTTGCAAATCAACTTCAGGGCCTGTCTCCATCGGCGCATCCAGCTCTGGCTGTTTACCAGATTTTAACGCGTTAACGGCTCGTTCTAACAATTCAGTATATAAAGTAAAGCCTATTTCCTGAATTTGACCACTTTGCCCATCACCCAGTAATTCCCCAGCCCCTCTAATTTCCATATCATGTGATGACAACATAAACCCTGCCCCTATCTCACCCGAAGTATCTAACGCTTCTAATCGCTTAATTGCATCTTTACTCATTAATGCTTTTGGCGGCACAATAAAATAGGCATAAGCACGGTGATGTGAGCGCCCTACCCGTCCACGCAATTGATGCAACTGCGCCAAGCCTAATTTATCAGCACGATTAATAACAATAGTGTTTGCTGTAGGTATATCAATCCCACTTTCAATAATAGTGGTACTTAATAATAGATTAAAGCGCTGATGATAAAAATCCAGCATAATTTGCTCAAGTTCTCGCTCAGGCATTTGGCCATGAGCAATTTGTACTCGCGCTTCAGGCACCAATTTTTCTATTTCTCGGGCCATTTTACCCATAGACTTTACATCATTATGTAAAAAGAATACCTGACCACCGCGTTTTATCTCTCGCTGACACGCCTCTTGAATCTGTACGTCCATCCATTCACTAATAAAAGTCTTAATCGGATGGCGATTGGGTGGAGGGCTAGCAATAATTGAAATATCTCTTAGTCCAGCCATCGCCATATTTAAAGTTCTAGGAATAGGGGTTGCTGTTAATGTCAGCAAATCCAATTCATGACGTAATTTTTTAAAATGCTCTTTTTGACGCACACCAAAACGGTGCTCTTCATCAATAATAACCAAGCCTAATGATTTGTACTTTAACTCTTTTGACAATAATTTATGAGTACCGATAACAATATCGACTTTGCCATCACCAAGCGCTTCGACAGTGATTTTTTGTTGTTTGGCTGTGACAAACCGTGACATCACTTCAATCCGTACCGGCCAATCTGCAAATCTATCCCTAAAATTTTGATAATGTTGTTGCGCCAATAAGGTCGTTGGCACTAAAACAGCTACCTGCTTACCACTTTGCACAGCAACAAAAGCAGCACGCATTGCCACTTCGGTTTTACCAAACCCCACATCCCCACAAATAACCCGGTCCATAGGCTGCGGACTTAGCATATCCTGATAAAGCGCTTCAATTGCAGTTTTTTGATCTGGCGTTTCCTCAAAAGGAAATGCATCTGCAAAAGTTAAGTATTCTGAATCATCAACTTTAAAAGCATGCCCCCCTTTAGCCGCCCTTTTAGCATGAATATCTAATAACTCTGCCGCCACATCTCGCGCACGCTCCATGGCTTTTTTCTTAGCCTTATTCCATCGGTCACTGCCTAGCTTATGTAATGGCGCATTTTCTGCACTGGCTCCACTATATCGACCAATGAGCTGTAAAGATGAAACCGGCACATATAACTTGTCATTATTAGCGTATTCTAAGGTTAAAAATTCAGTGGTAACTCCCCCTCGGTCAAGGGTTTGCAAGCCAAGGTATCTTCCCACCCCATGCTCCTGATGAACAACTGGAGAACCAATAGTTAATTCATTTAAGTTATTGAAGATATTTTCTAGCTCTTTAGCCGCTGACTTTTTCCGTCTTCGACGCTGCTGAACCTTCTCACCACTTAACTGCCTTTCAGTAATGACTGCAATGGTAGGGTCATCTAACAATAAACCATGATCCATCGGTGCAATTAAAATACACGGTGATTTATCTTCTTCTAAAAACGCTTGCCAAGTACTCACTTGTTTCAAACTAATTTTAAAACTTTTTAACTTATCAATTAAACCTTCTCTACGCCCTGCTGTTTCAGCAACAAATAGCACCTTTCCTGCAAACTCCTTCAAGAAGGCTAAAATTCGATTGGCAGGGTCCTTTAGCCGAATATCAATAGTCAAATCGGGTAAAGACTGGCAACAAAAACCTGTTGAATTGTCAACTTGCTCAGCCAAGACCACCCGAGAAAAGCTTGCAATTTTCTGCTGCAATTCATCAGCTGATAAAAAAATCTGAGTAGGCTCTAACAAGGGTCTATCAACATCATATTTACGCTGTTGAAATCGCTCTTCAGCTTCCCCATAAAACCTCCTAGCTGAATCACTTACAAAATCAGGTAATACCAACGCAGTAGCAGCAGGCAAATAATCAAATAAGGTTTCTGTTTTATCTACAAATAAAGGGAAATAGTATTCAATTCCTCCGGGAGCAATACCTTTACTCACATCTAGATACAATATATTTTTAGGGGATACTTCAGGGAATTGATTTCTAAATGCTTGTCGAAAATGCTTAATTGCATCGTCAGTAAAAGGGAATTCTCGGGCAGGAAATAACTGGATCTTATCTATCTTTTCCAGTGATCTTTGGGTATCGGGATCAAAGGTGCGAATTGATTCAATATCATCATCAAATAATTCAATACGATAAGGTAACTTGCTCCCCATCGGAAACAAATCAACAATGGAGCCTCTTATGGCAAATTCCGCATGCTGATACACTTGTGAGACACATTGGTAGCCAACACTCTCTAGCTTAATACGGTTTAAATCCATGTTAAATACACCGCCCACCTCAAGAGCAAAGCTATGTGCTAAAACATGCTCTCTCGGTGCAAGGCGATGCATTAAAGTGGCTACGGAAACAACTAACGCCCCTCTTTTAGTTTCTGGCAACACCGCTAAGGTTTTTAAGCGCTCAGATATTATTTCTGGTAGCGGGGAAAACACGTCATAAGGCAACGTCTCCCAGTCAGGAAAATGTAAAATGGGATATTCATCATTTAAAAAAAATGATAATTCATGCTCAAGTCGAAGTGCTGTTTGATTGTCTGAAGTAATAATAACAAACAAACGGTTTTCATTTTTAATCGCAGAAGCAATGACCAGAGAATCGGCACAACCTTTTAACCCAGACCAGAATAAAGGCTGATCAACACCTAAGGGTAATTCAGGGGAAAAAATTGAATGTTTTGACATTACTTGAGATGATTAAGAAAATCTAATATTATACCTTGTCAGTTAAAATCTTTAAGTATAAAAAAGTTATTCCTATCCAGCATACCTATCTGCCTATAATAAAAACACGGCTCAAGCACACTCCAAAAGGAAAGAAATCTCAATATCTTGCAATAAAAACCAAGACTGATTTTAACAGAATATGGAGGCACTAAAGCTAGAAATATATTTAAAACCCAGCACAGGAAGATAAAAACGGATACAAAATAAGTTTTTTAAAATATATTGGAGCGGGAAACGAGGCTCGAACTCGCGACCCCAACCTTGGCAAGGTTGTGCTCTACCACTGAGCTATTCCCGCTAATATATTCTTAAAAATATGGAGGCTGCTGGCGGAATCGAACCGCCATAGATGGATTTGCAATCCACTGCATAACCATTTTGCTAAGCAGCCGAAAAGATATTAAATTGTTGTCAATAAAAAAGCCGCGAATAACGCGGCTTTTTTTGAAATGTTGGAGCGGGAAACGAGGCTCGAACTCGCGACCCCAACCTTGGCAAGGTTGTGCTCTACCACTGAGCTATTCCCGCTAATCAATTTATCTATGTATTATAACCAATATTTACAAACTGTCAATAACTAGTTTAAATTACTTGCTGTCGCCCAAGCAGTTCTACCTGCACAGCCACTTGAACCAAGGATTTCAACTTGGGCAAATACTGTGCCACCAAAAGCTTCTTGAATTTGAAGTAATTTAACTTTTGTACCTTGATCCATACGCTTACATTTATCAACAGTAGCACCGCCCTCTTTACTTTCATCATAAGCAGCCATTGATCCAGGCACTGAAACCAATCTAACCTTAACCTCGTCACTATAAGAATTCACACCTTTTAAGGTATAAGTATTTCCGATTGAAAGATTAACTTGTTTATATTGCTGAATAGGAGCATTACTACCACCTCCCATAAACATGTAAAGAATAACAACAACCAAACCAGCAATAGCACCAAAAAATGCTTTAGGGTTTGATTCTTTAAGATCCATTATTTTTGAAACAGCATTTCCATTATCTTCAACAATATTATCTACAGTCTCTTTCGCAGCATCAACAGCATCTTCCACAGTATCTTTAACTGTATCCACAGCTTCCTCTACAGCCTCTTTCACTGCTTCTACTGTTTCTTTTATATCATTAGAATTTTCGTCATTACTCACACTAACTCTCCTCTTCAATTAAAAACTTACAAAACGCAAAGAATCTTTACACATTTTCTATATACGTTTCTTTATTATTATAATTTGACCGTTAAATGTACCATGATAACAAATCTTTTCAAGTCATTATTATCTAAATAAAAAACAATAGCTTGCTAAGTAGCTGTGCATAATTAATTTAATTAATTTTACGCAGAATTGTTTTTTATATTCAAGGCGCATAGCCAGTTACATAATTGTTTATACAACACAGAATATGGAAAAAAGACCAGTAAAATGTTAGATTAATATGCTCAAGCACTTAAGGCCGCACGCCCGCCCAGAATAACTGCCCAAAATTATAACTCAAAATTTACTATAAATAAGATAATTTCATTAGGCTCGCAGTAAACCTACAATGCATTAGAGCATACAATTGACGATAAAACAGAGGTAAAAAGAGATAGCTGTTCAAGTTATTCCCTACACACTCCTAAATAAAATCATATCCTTTTTTCTTTATTATTTGTTCTACTTGCTGCTCTTCGATTTTTCTACATTCAAATTGCCAATAACCTAACCCTATATTTTTCCTATTCCCCAAAACAATTGGAAAAATATCTTTCCCCATAAAAAGCCTTAACCCATCCTCATTTTTATGCATAAAAGACTCCATAATAATAAAACTTCTTTCTGCCTTCTTGTCTTTTACACCGTAGAGTAATGCTTTATGTTGTTCATTACCCACCTCATTAGTACCTGTATCAAGGTTGGTATAACTCACAGCATAAGATACAGGAGTAATCGCAGATAACTCAAAAATTATTTTCTCACTCTGCTTAAGGATCGTTATTTTTTTTACAATACTCAATATACGTTTTGTTTCGGACTCATTGGTTTTTCTAAAACTAACAAGACTTCCAATGGATAAAACACCTTCATGCTCAAAAGTACAGGCCAACTCTCTATCAGAAAAAGATTCAGCCAAAAACTCTAACGATGCCACATCTTTATTTTTTTTGTTACTTTGTAATGAATGCGTAGCATCTAATCCTATTGCAATACACCGATCCAATCTATCCGTAAAGAAATCTCCTCCCGCACAGACCTCCCCCGCCCAACTTTGTTGTAGGTATAAAAACAAACTAACGGACATTTCCTCAGAAGCATTATTTCTTTTATGCAAAGAACTAAACCTAGCCTCTTGACTATCAATAAACTTATCAGGTGATTGTAAGATTTTATATAACTTCAACAAATCAAAGTACATCATTGACGAATCAGTCTGATCATCCCGCCGCCTCCAAAATGGCGCCGTATCTTCATCCATTAAAATAATACACTGCTGTTTTTGAGATTCAATTTCCTGCATTTCTATCTTTACAAATTGGCAAAGGTTCGCAATAAAACTATAAACTTGGGTAATTTCTTTTTGCATTAAACCTGAAGGATCTGCCAAACTTAAAAGTAAGACTTGCTTGTAACATTCTTCAGCTGAGCTTACTTTAGAGGGTAATCGTGTACTATCAGCGACTTTTGTTGCTTCTTTTTTTGCTTTTACACTTAATCTATAGAGCGAATGTAAATCTATCCAAACCCAGTCTGGCACAATTCGGAACATCATATAATGAGTCACGACAATTTCACTTAGGCCTTTAATAGTTCGCTGAAGCGCTAAAGCAATATTCTTACCTTGAAACCACCCAGCATCACGATGTGTTAACTCACGAATAACCATCCAATAGCCTATCGTCATATTTTTTTCTATTAACACAAGTACATTAAAAACTTTCTGCTCATTACTACCCTTGGGGAATCCCGCAACTAATAATCGTGAACGCAAAAAATCCTCAATAAGTAAAAAAGAAGGCCTTAATAACTCCAAAATATCAAGCCTTTGTTGAGCAGGCATAGTAACTTTGTTAAAACCCTCAAGAAAATCAAAAAACAATCGCGTTGATAAACTAGGGTTTGCCGTTGGCAATTCTTGAAGCCATTGATTAACTCTTTCTTTTTCATAAGGCAACAGCAAGTCTGGACTATCTTGCTGCGCAGGAATGATTAGAAAAAAAGAGTTTTTCACAAATTACCTAATAAATTTTACGATGAGATGGATTCAGTTTAGACTATTTTTTAGATATATCACCTTTATTTTCAATCACTTATACTACCTTCCTCCTTTTTTCATCATCATACCTTTTGATGGATTGTACCCCACAACAGCAATCGTCATAAAAACCAAAAAAGCAACTAAAGTGTAAGTAAAAGCAAAGCTATTAAATTGTCCATAGAAAGCAAACCTTATTAATTCAACGGCCTGAGAAAAAGGATTAAAAAAAGCAAGGTGATGCAACCATTCACTTGATTCTTTCATTTTCCATAAGGGATATAAGGCAGTAGACATAAAAAACATAGGAAAAATCACAAAATTCATCACACCAGAAAAATTCTCTAATTGCTTAATAAAAGATGACAGCAATAACCCTAAAGCTCCCAGCATGGCTCCAGCAAGCATTAAGGCAGGAAGCACATAAAAATAACCCTCTAAAGGTGCCTCAATATCATAAAACCAGGCTACTAACAAAAACACATAAACTTGTAAAATTGAAACAGCGACTCCTGCTATTAACTTACTCATTAATAAAAACCAACGAGGTAACGGGCAAACCATTAAAATTCGCATACTCCCCATCTCTCTGTCATAAACCATTGATAAAGAACTTTGCATACCATTAAAAAGCTGAATCATCCCCATCAAACCTGGAGTAATATATACTTCGTATAAAATATAGGTTTCATAAGGTGGTGTAATTGCTAGCCCTAACGCCGCTCTAAAACCAGCTGCAAAAATAAACAGCCAAACTAAAGGTCGCACTAAAGCTGAAACAAACCGCTCTCGCTGCTTAACGAAACGCCAAAGCTCTCGCCCAATAATGCCCCACATTGCCCGCCAATAATGAACAATATTCATCCTCTCACTCCTTGAGTTAATACCTTAAAAGCATCATTGATTGAGCTTGTTTCTGTAGCTTTTAATACACCCTCTACGGCTCCATTAAACTTTATTTGACCTTTATCTAACACAATCAACTTATCATTTGGATAAATTTCATCAATCAAATGGGTTGCCCAAAGCACAGACAAACCATGATCATTCACTAAGTTATGTAGATGTTCAACAATAGACTGCCTACTTGGGACATCAAGCCCTATCGTAGGTTCATCTAATAACAATAGAGCAGGCTTATGCAATAATGCTCTAGCAATTTCAACACGTCGTTTATGCCCACCATTCAATTGGCGTACTTTCTCCGACCGCCGATCATACATTGACAACCTTTCTAACTCTTGTTGAATTCTCAAATCAGCTTGTTTCCTACTCATTCCATGAAGTGCGGTGTGATAACGCAGGTTTTGCATAACCGTTAAATCCAAATCTAATGTAGTCTGCTGAAACACAACACCTAAGCTAGACAATGCCTCTCGTGTTTGCTGCTTTATATCAAAGCCACAAAGATTTATTTTACCTATTCGTGAGTCATATAAACGGGTAATAAGAGAAAACAAGGTACTCTTACCCGCCCCATTAGGACCTAATAAAATAGTACATTCCGCCGAATTTACCACAAAACTCACGTTATCCAGTGCTTTTTTTCCACTGTAGGAAAAACTTAAATCTGTAACTTCAAGTGATGCTGGCTTTTGTTTATCACTCATGGCTTTGAAACTACTCCCCAAGGAAATCGCCCGACAGCAACCGATTTCATTACTTTATGATTTTCCAGATCAATGATTGAAATATCATTACTTCGTCCATTAGTGGTATACAATCTTTTCTGATCAGGTGAAAAAGCCAGATTCCAAACACGCTGCCCAACCAATAAAAACTTTTCAACCTCTAATGTTTGAGCATCAATTACTGCAACTCGATTAGCAGGACCTATCGCCACATACCCCCACCGCCTATCTTTATCAATCACTACACCCACAGGTTGAATTTTGTCTGTGCTTAAGCCTTGAATATCTAGCTTTATTTTTTTGATAATTTTCTTGCTAGCAACATCTAATATCATCAAGGTACCTGCCATTTCTGAAGTGACCCATAACTGAGTATTATCAGCGGTAAACTGAGCCGCCCGAGGCCGCGCATCAACCAATGTATTTTCAACAATCTGATTTGTTTTTACATCAATCCAATGAATCATATTGGTTGTTTCAGATGCACTAACAACCCATTGATTATCAGAACTGACTGCAATCCCTTCCGGCTCTATTCCTACTTTAATTTGAGCAATTTTCTTTTTGTTAACAATATCAATAACCGTAACCAAATGATCATCTTCATTGGAAACATATAACCTGTCACCTGCTGGACTTAATGCAAAGGTTTCGGGATCTTCACCTGATGGTAATTGACCTATAACTTCATAAGTCTCTGCATCAATAATCTTAACCGTATTATCATCACTGGTAGCAACATACAAATATTTATTATCAGGACTCAAAGCGATACCTCTTGGCCGCTGCCCTATAGCTACCGTTTTAATAAGCTTGCCTGCAATCGGGTCAATGATTGCCAATGCATTATCCTTTTCCAAAGTCACAATCACGCGTTCAGCTTGAACCGCCAAACTCAAACAAGTAGACAGTACCAATACAACACCTAATAGACTTCGCTTCATTTTATTTATTTCCATTTAAACGATTATAGTAATTTTTAAGCTGCTGAATAAGTTTATCCATTGTGAGTTCAGTTTCAGCCGTGGTATTATTTTGTGTTGTTGATAAGGTATCATTGTCAGCTGATAGTTCACGATTACAACTTGATTCGGGCTGATCAAAACCTAAGGTATCTAATGCGGTCTTAGGGTGTAAAAAACCATCAATAGGAGCAACAGCCACTAAGGATCTCGCTGCTGCCAATAATACTGGCTGTCTTAACTGCCCATTCCAAGACCTAAAAGATAAAGGTTTTCCTTTATACCCTTGCAATGCAAATTCATCACCCAGTAAATAATCTTTTACCACCTGCATTTTATTAGATTTAGTTCTAACCGCCGCCTCACCTATTGATCGAGCCGCTAAATAAGCCGCGTAATCTTGTTCTTGCATTCTGCGTCCCGCCAACACCTTGAAACGGTTTTGTATTTGTACCGCACCCCATTGCTCATGCGTTTTATGCCATGCAGTAGCCACTAAACCTTGAGTACCCACAATGGGCCGAGGTTTCCAACTACGGTACTCAAAGTATTCACCAAATAAGCCCTGTTCATCAGCAACGACCAGCACATCATAATCTACACCTTGCGTAAAAACAGGCACATCTGATTGAGCCGTTCTACGTGCATCATAAGTATGAGTCCATTGTTTTTCAGCAACAATATTCATACCAAACCGTTTGGCCGCTCGCTTTAAAGATTCTGCATAAAGCCGGTCTTCTTCAGTCATGCCGGTGACTAAAAACCACTGAGTCCATTTTTTCTTCATCATATACTGAGCAAGAGCATCTGCCCTCATCGCACGACTCGGCAGCATATGCAGTACATTATCCCTGCACTGTTTATTTCTTAATTCATCATCTGTAGTGCTGGCATCAAAAAAAAGCTTATCTTGTGCCGAATATAGATCTGCCAGCTGCTTTAATTGCTGCTTAGGTAAATTGGTAATGATAAAAGGTATATCATCAGCTACCTGCTGCTCAAATAGCTGAACAACATCAGCCCCAACAGGAACAATAATTCTATTTAATTCAAATTTCTGTCCGGTAAACTGTCCAGTTGTATTATTATCATCAACGCCAATATTAGCACCCATCAGGCCTTTATTTTGAATAAAAACATCTAGATTTGATAAAGCTGATGGAATTTCTTGCTCCTGAGTAATGTAACTAATTTTAATAGTCTGAATAGATTTGGCACAGACCATGTTAATTTGAAATAGCCCTAATACTATCAATATAATTTGTTTCATTACTCTTTTCTTTATCTCTTCTTTAATTTATATTAAAAAACTGGGTGATTATTAGTGTCTTTAAATAACTGTACTTTGTAGGAGCATCCACCCTTCACGCGAATAAAGTTATGCTCTTTTCTTTAAAAATAATCTATTATCAATCGCGCCGAGGGCGGAGGTTCCTACATCATGCAGTTATAAGGCATGATTTCACCTATTCCGCTGATATAAAACCCCCATCAAATCGCAAATTATAGCCAATTTATCAGCATCAGCTATAATGGTTAATATAAGCAAGCAAGTCAATGTATTGACTACTAAAACCACGATACAAACCTAATCTGTATCGCTCAAAAAAACCTTCTATCCAACACTCATTTTTTAGTTTAAAAACAACTATGCATTCTATTCCATTATTTATAGCTATTATTATTGCCTTTGGATTATCTTTTATGAAGCATATTTCTTTTGCTATGTATCCATTAAGTGCCGTTATTTTTTATTACTATCTTCCTATTCTTTATGCAACATCAAGAATTAACATTCTGCATCACTTAAAAAACAAAGAGGCATTCCATATAAAGTATTACCCGATGGAATTCAGTATGTGGCTTGTAAGCACCAGTTTTTTTGGCTTTATCCTTTCACATTTAATTTCCGACCTACTTTTTCACCATAGAGAAGACCTCTATCATTTCTTGTTTTTTTTGATAACAAGTGGATTGATTGGAATCATTTATTGTGAACATAAAGCCAGCAATTCCCAAACATCAGCCAAACAAGCTATTCTTGAAATTCAAGGCCGCATCCTCTCCTTTGAAATTCTATTTTTTATGACCTTAATATTTGTAATGAACCACTAATCAATCCCAATTATTTTTAGGCCTTAGAAATCAACTTATCAATAATTTCCACAGTATTTTTTGTTGCTCCTTGATTACTGATTACAAACTGCTTGGCTTTATTTGCCATATCAGCTCTATCTTTATTATCACCATATAATCGTATCACCACATCGCTAATAGCATTCTCATCAGCACACTGGATTGCTGCCTCTAAATCTAATACATTTTTGGTAATTTGTTTAAAGTTGACCATATACGGCCCAAACATAATGGGTGTTCCGAGTGCTGCGGGTTCTAAAATATTGTGACCGCCAACGGGCACCATACTCCCCCCTACAAAACAAATATCTGCTGTAGCATAAAGTAGTTTTAATTCCCCCATGGTATCTGCAATATAGACATCGGTTTCTGCCACACATGGCTGCTTCAAACTACGCATACAGGTTTGTAGTTGCATTTTTTCAGCAAGTTGTTTTACCACTAAAAACCGCTCGGGATGCCTAGGAACAATCATTAATAACAATTCTGGAATTTGCTTTTTTAATTTAGGGTAAATATCAAAAAATAGCTGTTCTTCCTTATCGTGCGTACTCGCAACAATCCATACAAAACGATCTATAAACAGTTGTTTTTTAATAACTGCAGCCTGCTGAAAAATCAGTTCATCTATTGCTAAATCAAACTTCAAATTCCCAGTCACTGTCGTACTATTTTCTCTCGCACCAATTTCAATAAAACGTTGCTTATCTTCTTCTGTTTGAGTGGCTATCCATGTTACTGCGGCTAATGCTGGCTTAACCAAAGCCGGTATTTTTTTATAGCCTTTAGCAGAATTAGCCGATAACCTTGCGTTAATAATCATTAAAGGAATTTGGAATTTTTCACAGCTAGCATAAAGGTTTGGCCAGATTTCTTTTTCCATAACAATAGCAATCTTTGGCTTAAAAACAGTTAAAAAACGCTTCACCACACAGGGCAGATCATAAGGGAAATATACATGACTAACTGAATCAGCTAAAACCGCTTGAACGCGTGCAGAACCAGTCGGTGTGGTAGTGGTAACTAGAAATTTATCTAAAGGGAATTGCTGTTGTAATCGCTTAATCAAAGGAAATACAGCTTCAGCCTCTCCTACTGAGACAGCATGAATCCAGATGACATTGTTTGGCAATTTTTTAGGATAAATTGCTAAACGTTCTTTCCAGCGCTTCCTATATTTCGGAGCCTTAAAGCCACGCCAAAACAGGCGTAATAGAATAAAAGGTGTTAGAAGATAAAACAATAACGTATATACCAACCGCATAAAACACCATAATGTGAAATTAGGTTACTTATTCAGCCATTCCATATATAAATGAACACCTTCTTCAACGGATTTGAATTGATGATCACAACCAGCCTGTCTTAAGTTTTCTAAATTTGCTTCAGTAAAACTTTGATAACAACCTTTTAAATGCTCGGGGAAAGGAATGTATTCTAACGTGCCTTTCTGGTGGTAGACCAACACTGCATTAGCTACATCATTAAATGTCTGGCTACGCCCTGTTCCTGTGTTGTAGATACCTGAAACTTGTGGATTATCTAAAAACCATAAATTTATATCAACAACATCTTGCACATAAACAAAATCACGCTGTTGCTCACCATTTTCATAGCCATCCCAGCCTTCAAAAAGGCGAATAGTATCTGATTCTTTTATTTGATTATTTAGATGAAAAGCTACACTTGCCATACTGCCTTTGTGCTCTTCATGGGGACCGTAAACATTAAAATAACGCAAGCCAACCACTTGTGCCGTCAATTTTTCTTGCTGTCTACGTAAATATTGATCGAATTGAAATTTTGAATAGCCATAAACATTCAATGGCCCTTCAAATTCTAGTTTTTCTTTGAAATTATTATCAGATCCATACACCGCGGCACTGGATGCATAAATCAGAGGGATTTTATGCGCCTGACAATAATGAAATAAAATCTTAGTGTACTCATAGTTATTTTCCATCATGTACTGGCCATTCCACTCTGTTGTGGCTGAACAAGCCCCTTGATGAAAAATAGCGTCTATTTGTTCAGCTGGAAAATAACCTTGCTGAATCTTTTGCAAAAAATCTTTTTTGTCCAGATAATCTGCAATCTGACAATCTACCAAGTTTTTATATTTAACTCCATTCGTCAGATCATCTACCACAATAATGTCATCGTAACCGCGCCGATTTAATCCCAGTACTAGGTTACTACCTATAAAGCCAGCACCTCCGGTTACGATGATCATATTACTTATGCCTCAGCTGCAATCTCAATTGACATTGTTTTCACAACATCAGTATGCAGATTTACATCAATAGCATAAGTACCAATGTTACGAATCACGCCATCAGGCATTCTGATTTCGTGTTTCTCAACTTTAGCACCTGCTTCAGTAATTGCATCAGCAATATTTTGTGTTCCAACAGAACCAAATAATTTACCTTCGTCACCCGCTTTATGCGAAATAACAATAGTTAATTTTTCTAAAGCAGCTCCACGTTTATTAGCAGCTGCTAATTTTTCTGCTGCTACTTTTTCAAGCTCAGCACGACGTGCTTCAAATTCTTTAATTTTTTCTGCTGTTGCAGCAACGGCTTTACCTTGAGGAACAAGATAATTTCTACCGTAACCTGACTTAATAGTAACTTTATCACCTAGGTTTCCTAGATTAGCTACTTTTTCAAGAAGAATAACTTCCATCTTTTATACCCCTTTTAAATCGATTTCCATCGAATTACAAGAACAGTTAACTGTTCTTTTTATTTAAAATTTTACTTCGTAAGTCCAGCCAAGCATCAACGACACCAACAATAACAACAATGGCTATAACATGAGGAACCAGCACTAAGGTTATATACAAAAAAGGAACAGCAAATCGTTTGATTTTCATTTCTGAAAAAGAAACATGTAATACTGCCATCCCCACAAATGCATATAAAACAATCAATAAAACCGAAATATTCCAACAAACCTCAGCCACAGATCCTGATGAGAACCAAGCGACAGCAACCAGAAAAAGACTCGCCGTTGCCACTTTAGAATGAACTCTAATTGATAAATATTCCTCTCTAAAACCACCGGGGTTATAGAGTACTGCTTGCCACCATCTAGCTAAAAACAAACCAAAAAGCAATCCATATACTGTTGCAGCTGTAATAGCTCCCGTCATAAAATGGGAAAATACTTTTATTGATTTTTGTACCTCTTCAACCGGCACATCAGGATTATTTGCCAACATAGGTTGGGCCATCACATTTAGCACAGACTGCCACAAAATAGCAGGATCATTAACAAAAAGATAAAAGCCTATAACGCCTATCATTCCAAATAATACAGCCATCTGTATCGCTACAGACAAATGTTTCCCTTCTCTTAATACAATTGAAATAACCCAAATAGGTAGCCATAAAACGGCACCATAAAGTATCGCAAATTGTACATTTCCAAAAAGGAAAAACCCTAATACAGCGGCAGAAAGACAAGAGAAGATGAGAACATAAAGCCCTTCATTTGCGCCTCGCCTTAAAGTGACTAATGCAACTGATGCTGAACTTACAATGCTTACAGGAGGAAAAAGTAAAGACAACAACGCTAAAGACGATGCAACCATCATGGCTTGCATCCGACCCTTCATTATAAATGCTGCTAAAAACTTCACTTAATCTAATCCCTGTCTAATTAATTATTTATGTGCGTCGCAAAATGCCAACAAGGCAACATAACGTGCTTGCTTGATTGCTGTTGACAGTTGTCTTTGATACTTCGCAGGTGTTCCAGTAATACGACTAGGAACAATTTTTCCTGTTTCTGTTACATATTCACTTAACAAATCAAGATTTTTATAATCAATCTCTGGAGCGCCTTCAACACCAAAGCTACTCATTTTTTTACGTCTCATGTTACTTGCCATGATAATCCTCTCTAATCGTTATTCAGAAGTTTCAGAAGCTTTTTCTTCTTTTGCTTCAGTTTTTGCAGCTGCTACCTTTGCTTCAGTTTTTGCGGCTACTGCCTTTGCTTCAGCCGCTTTTTCTGCTGCTTTATCAGCCGCTTCTTTTGCTTCAGTAGCCTTAGCTTCCTCTACATTTGCAGATGCAATAAGAGAAGGTTCAGTAACCGCTTCTTTCTTTAACAAAGTCATGCTACGTAAAATAGCATCGTTAAAACGAAAGCCACTTTCCAACTCATCAAGCGTTGCTTGATCACATTCAACATTCATTAACACATAATGTGCTTTATGAATTTTTTTGATTGGATAAGCTAAATGTCTACGGCCCCAATCTTCAAGACGGTGCACAGTACCAGAAGCATCTTCAATAATAGCTTTGTAACGATCAACCATAGCCTGAACCTGTGAACTTTGGTCAGGGTGGACTAAAAAGACAATTTCATAATGTCGCATATTTTCTCCTTTCGGTTAAGCCTCCCATTTTGCCTATCAAAATGGTAAAGCAAGGACGGAGTTAAATCTCCGATGAATCACCCATTATAATTCCTTTATTTAATATTGCAAAACTTTTTTAAAATCCTAGCTCATACTTTTGAAACTCAACTTCAATTGCTAAGGCTTAATCGCCAGCATTCCCCATCAACTCAATCATTTATTTTCAGGCTGAACCCCTTTTAAGCTGTGACTCTTTTATTTAACTACTAGAAATAACTCTGCTGTAATTTTGTAGTTTTCTACAAACTAAATCATACAAAGTTCTTATAAAAAAACCCTTTTGAACAATAATTAATATACACTTACATAACTTAAATTTTACACGACCAATCTTAATTTATCACAGCTATGCACTCTCTATTTAAAACCATTGGCATCATTGGGAAACACAAAGATCCTCGCATAGCCAAAACCATTACCTGTGTACATGATTTTTTAATCCGAGAGAATTATAGAGTTATTATTGATTCAAAAAGCGCTACGGTTTTATCCCAGCCAAACATTGAATCATCTGCCATTCAATGTTTGGGGGAATATTGTGATTTAGTCATTGCTATTGGGGGGGATGGTACATTTTTAGCCGCAACTCGTGCAATTGTTGACTTTAACATTCCTTTAGTCGGTATTAATTTAGGGAGGCTTGGTTTTTTAGTCGATATTTCACCTGATCAAATTCAATATAAATTAAATGATATTTTACAAGGTAAATATGTAGAGGAAAAACGATATCTACTACAAGCTAAAATAATTCGTGACGATAAAGTTATTCATCAAGAAACAGCGGTCAATGAAGTGGTTGTTCATCGCTGGATAACTCCAAGCATGATTGAAATTGTAACCCATATTAACGGTGTTTATTTAAATTCTCAACGCTCTGATGGCCTCATTATTTCTACGCCAACTGGGTCAACTGCTTACTCCTTATCCGCTGGCGGCCCCATTTTACACCCCTCTCTTAATGCATTAATTTTAGTTCCTCTCAATCCCCATACTTTATCTAATAGACCCATTGTTATTGATGACTCATCAGAAATTGAAATCAGTTTTTGTCAGGCCAACCAAATCAATGCATTAGTCACTTGTGATCATTTAGAAATACCTAAAGTTTCTATTAACGATAAAATTTTAATTAAAAAACTTCCCATTCCAATTAGAATACTGCACCCAGAAGATCATGATTTTTTTAACACCCTTCGAAAAAAACTAAACTGGAGTAGTGGCTACCACAATTAGATATGCTATTAAATCTCAACATAATTGATCTTGCGATTGTAAAATCTCTGAACCTTGACCTTAAAAGAGGCATGTCAGTTCTAACAGGTGAAACAGGTGCAGGTAAATCTATATTATTGACTGCCCTTGGACTCGCTTTAGGTAATAGAGCCGATTCTGGCTATGTACGTCCCGGCTGCAAACGAGCAGAAATCAACCTAGACTTTGATTTAACCAATGCGCCTCTAGCACAACAATGGTTAGAAGATAATGATCTTGATGATGAGCAACAATGTTTTATTCGTCGCATTGTAAATCAAGATGGTGGATCTAAAGCTTATATTAATAACCGCCCTGTTACCCTACAGTCATTAAAGCAACTTAGTAGCCTGTTGGTTGAAATACACGGTCAACATGCTCATCTTACTTTGCTAGACCTTGATCAACAGCGTCATTTACTGGATGTTTTTGCTAACAATAAAAGTTTGTTAGATAAGCTAAATCAAGCTTATCTAAGCTGGAAAAAAACTAACAATGAATTAAATACATTAATCAAATCCAGCTCAGATCAATCCGAGCGAGAAGCGTTAATTCGCTATCAACTAGAAGAGCTACAACAACTGGATTTAGACAGTTATGACTATTCTGAACTTTCTGATGAACACAATAAACTAGCTCACTTAGGACAAATTTTAATAGAAGGACAAGCTCAATTAGATACTCTTTACGAAAACGACCAGCAATCGGTTAATCAAATACTAAATCACAGCATTTCTGCATTCACTCATTTAGCTCAATTTTCCACCGAACTCAGTGAAATAAATGAACTTATTTCCAGCGCTCAAATTCAAGTTGAAGAAGCTGCACACCAATTAAGAAATTTTTTAGAAACTCAAGAGGCTGACCCTGTACGTTTAGAGTGGCTGGAAAGCCAAATTGGAGTGATTCAAGATATTAGCCGTAAACATCAGGTTTCAGCTGAAAAAATACCTGAATTAGCGATAACGCTAGAGCAAGAACTTAATAATATTAGCCATAGTAGCGAGCGTATTGATGAGTTAACCATACAATCTCAAGAGCTACTCAAAAAATATCAACAGCTCAGTTTAAAACTATCAGACAACCGCAGTAGCAATGCTAAAAAATTAGCGGGTAATATTTCTAAAATGATAAAAGAACTTGGTATGCCACAAGGTGATTTTTTGGTAGACCTTAGCTATCAAAATAATGAAACACCTAAGCTAAATGGTAATGATAAAATCGAATTTTTAATTAGTGCTAACCCTGGACTGCCTCCAAAGCCATTAGCTAAAGTTGCCTCAGGGGGGGAATTATCCCGCATCAGTTTAGCAATACAAGTGACAACCAGCACTGATAAGACAACCCCAACCATGATTTTTGATGAAGTTGATTCGGGTATTGGTGGGGGTATTGCAGAAATTGTAGGGCAAAAATTACGCAGCTTAAGTCATAACAAACAAGTGCTTTGTGTCACTCATTTACCTCAGGTAGCATCACAAGCCCATCAACATTTATTTGTTAAAAAGGAACAATCAGAAACTACATCTTCAACGGTTAGCCAGTTAAATTCTAACCAACGAGTAGAGGAAGTTGCAAGAATGCTAGGTGGAGTAAACATGACTGAACAGACCTTAGCCCATGCTAAAGAAATGTTAGGTGATAATATCAGCCATTAAATTAATATTTTCAAAATATCAGTGAGTATTTTAATTATTCTGACAGATTAATCATAGTTTGCAGGAGTCCCTGCCCTCAGCGCGATTTATTAGAGAAAAGAGCATTATTTTATTCGCGCCGAGGGCGGACACTCCTACAACATTCTGTTAAATTAAATATACTCAGATACTTATCCCTCCCTATTTAACAAAGCCATCACTAATCATATTTTATATACTTAAACCTAGGATCAGATGGTGTTCCTTCCAAAGCCCCTTGGTCTAAACCAGGTTGCCACATAACTACCTCTTCAATTTTAGATGCTAGCTCAAAATCCTTATTGGTAATACCTTTTGCCGCATGATTCATTAATTTAACAATCACAAAGGCATAAGATACGCTTAAGTCTGGATGGTGAAAAGCTGATTCAGCAAGATGACCTACCGTATTAACTACCATTAATGTTGATTTCCACCCACTGGTTTTATATTTTCGACGTATCCAGCCTTTTTCTAAATACCAATGCGGTAATTGTTCTTTCAAGCGCAACTCAACTTGTTCATCACTATAGGTATCATCATGACCCACTTTTCTCCAACTCATCACATTCCTCACTTTAGATTAATCATTTTTTTGGCATAAAGGATATACAACTTGAATTTGATCCATATCGCAGCCTCCGCCAATGGGTGAAAAATCAGCATAGCCAGCTAACTCAACAGGAGATCGCTCACCAATAATTTTAGCCAACTCTGTCAACCGAACGCCTTGCTCCACTAAATAAATAATATAACTTTTTCGCAAAATTTCTGACAATGGCTCGCCTAAGTTATCAAACCCAATATCAATAGCCGAGCAATAAAGCATCGCATTCATATCGTCTATCGATAAATTATCTTTTGCTTGCCATAAGCGGTCACTTTGGAGAGATTTATTTAATTTTTCCAGTAACACACGGCCAATAGGAATAACACGAGAAGACGATTCAAAAAAATGGATCGTTGAAAGCTCACTATTTATTTGTTCTAAAGTCAGTTTAGATATTTCCTCTAGGTCCATGCCTGACAATAACAATAAAATTAATTGCTGAGTATTATCATCGCCATGCTTTAATATTAATTGTATATCCGCTTCAGAAATTTTCTTATAAACAGGTAAATTCGGCAAACCATTAGACTTTTTTTGCTCAATAAAAGAGGACTCATGCTGTTGCTCAATTTCTTTATTTTTCTGTATAGCCCCAGTACCAAACCACGTTGCCATAGGAACTTCAGGGATATTTTCCCCTTTAGATATAGGGGCTGGCATCAAAAATTGTCTAAGCCATACTGCAAAAAAAGCTAGACAGAGTGATGTTATCAAAACAATATACAGTCCCATTTTATAATCTGGGCTAATCGCTTGCAGATTAACACTGGCCCGTTCTACCACATCAACTTGTGGATATTTTTCAAATTGTGTACTTTGTATTTTAATCAAGCGATCCTGAGTTTCTCGGGTCATAGCTTCCAGTGACTCCATATCATCCAATAATTTCTGGTGCTTAGAGAATAAAGTAGTGAAATTTGCAGCTTTTATTTTATGCTGATCAAGTTGCAACCTAACTTTCTCTACCACCTGTTTAGCAGCATAATACTCTTGACTCGCTTCCGTTCTAACAATACTTTTACCGCGTTTACGTTTAAGCTTTATTTTCTGTTCCAATAACTTTATTTGCTCAGGTATATATTTCATTGTCCCTTGATACTGCAAATAATCACGAGTAAAATGTTTATCAAACTCAGCCATTTGTGCAACTAACTCACGATATTCTTTTTCAAGCTCAGTTAATCCAGTTTGCTCGTATTGCGGAACAACAGCTCGGCCATTTGCGATAGCCCGATTAACAGCATCAAATTTTGCTTTGCTTTTTAACAAATTTTCATTTGCATCATTCAAAACTTTTGTTAAGCCTATAAGTGTTGCTGGTAGCTCATTTTCTTCTCTAGCAATAGAACTAATATCATGTTTTTTCCTGAACAAATCTATTTCAGTTCGGGTTTGGTTAATCCTTATGCCAAGTTCAGTTAATTCATTATCAATACGCTCCACTGTATTATCAGCTGCATTTTTAACACTCTCTGCTCTAGCCTCAAGATAAACATCAATCCAGGTATTAATAACAACAGGCAACATCTCAGGTGATGAACCTTGAGCAGACATAGTAAGAAGATTAGTATCTTCAATCGGCTCAACGATTAACATCTGCCGGACATCTGACAATGTAATCCCCGACAATTCCAATTCATTATCTAGTGCCTTAACTCTAGTAATAGTTTCTGTTAATAACTCCAGCCCTAAAAGTTTTTGTTTTTGGATAGTCACATGCTGAAAATCAACATCTTGACTGCTTTTATCGACTGCGGTAGCAGCAGAGGTTAATAAAGTTGCACGACTTAAATAAACAGCAGGTCTGGAATAATTAATACTTATTCCGATAATTAAAGAAACTACAAAAGTTAAAACAAAAATTTTGACTCTTAAGTTTTCTTTACCATTAGAAGAGGGTGGTTGAAACGTGTACGAGACGTCTGGAGTAGATATATACTCAATTTTTGCTTGCTGTGTCATCCCTTCCTCTGTTACTTAATTTTTACTAGTTTCTATTAAACCACATAGTTAAAAAAGAACAAGGCGCATATCAGAAAACAAAAAGGAAAATCAGTGAGGAGCTTATTTTAACCAAAACATTCGTCAAAATATTTTTAATACGATTGATAAATAAATTATAATACCAGAAAAATAGTAAGATAATACCTAAATTTGTCTAGAATAAATCAAAGAATGCTCTCTTCTATCCTTAACTCTTTTTTCTAAAATCACTTCATGTGTATCAATATGGTTTAACCTTGGATCATTAATGGTCGAGCGAGTACAATACTCCCTAACGGTTAAATTAAGCTTCTTAAACAAACAACCATCTAACTGTCTCATTACTTTTCTAGCAAGACTAGGAGGGGAAATTCTTACAATGCCATACTGTTCAATCGGATGACAGAAATGATCTTGTTTTTCTAGCATCTCAATACAGCAGACAGCCACCGAAAGTTCCTTTTCCTCCGTTGAATGTAAATTAAATTCTGACTCAACGAAATCAGCTAACGCATACCCTGTAGTTCCTATAGGGATATTTTTAAATAAAATATTCATATATAGCTCATTTATCATAAGTTTTTTTGAGTATAACCTTTTCTTTCAGAAAATCAATTTCAAAAAATTAAGAAACGTGTAAAACTTCCCCCACTCTGTAGATAAGCTCACATTTCTACTATTCTATTGTTGCCTTTTTTATGGCCAGACTAAAAATATATCTGATAAAATAATGAAAAAAGGCATTAAACTTCCTTTCGCTCAAGCCAAAGATAATTTTCACCAAGCCTCAAGATACGGATTAGACAGCCATATCATCTGGCTTGATGGCCAAAAACACCGTTTACAATCTCTATTAAGGACTGAACTTATCCCTCGCGCAATTCTCGGTTTAAAGTCTTTTGGCATTTCCACTTGTGATGCAGAAGTTTTCTTATCTATCATTTTAGACCGCATCAATAATAAGCAAAATGGTTGTGCCTGGCAGCGTCAATATATCGAAATACAAAGCCAAGATATCAACTTATCTGAAAAGTTAAAATCTATGACTCAAGCCTATTTAAAATATCAGCAGTCAGCTAAGCCTGTGAGTGGAGCTTAATTTAAATTAGATAAACGCATTGAAAAAATAAACTTTACTGAAATACCGAAAGGCACTTCATTAGGGCATGTTTTAGAGTCATCAAA